>JAQBNX010000030.1 GCA_028288385.1 Spirosoma sp. | reverse complement strand
GTATCAGAACGGCTTTTTTTATGGAAACAAGCACTTCAACTGTTAATATGCCGGTTCCGGTTCACCCGGGCCTGCCTATGCTGGGTAATACGCTGGCCTTTCTGCGTGACCCACTGGCTATTCTGCACACGCTGCAACAACGTCACGACCGTATCGTTCATCTGCGCATTGGTGGCCGCCATCAGTATTTGGTTATGCAGCCCGAAGACGCAAAGCACATCCTGCAGGAAAATCACCGCAACTATGGCCGTTCGCCGGCGTTCAATGTGCTGAAGATTTTTTTGGGGAATGGGCTGCTCACCAGCGATGGAGACTTCTGGCGTCGGCAACGGCGACTGGCCCAACCGGCTTTTCATCGGCAGCGGCTGGCCCAGCTGGCGCAGACTATGGTTGACGAAACGGCGAACTGGATAGACGAACTTGAGCAACTCGAGCGCAGCAAGCCGGTTAACGCGTCGCAGGCACTGATGGACGTAACGATGCGCATTGTCTGCAAAACGCTGTTCGGGTCAGACGTAGTGGGCAAACTGGCTGGCTTGTCGACTGCGCTCGATACGCTTCAATACCAGGCCAACCAGCGTATGTTATCACCAATCCGGTTCCCGATGCGCTGGCCTACCCCCGCTAACCTGCGTTTCAGACGGGCGGGCGTGCTGGTCGACAACTTTATATATGGCGTTATCAATCACCGGCGGCAGGACTATGCCGCCGAGCATGACGACCTGCTGGGTATGCTTCAAAACGCCCAGGACGAAGACACCGGCGAGCGCATGTCCGACAAGCAACTACGCGACGAATGCGTAACCCTTTTTGCGGCCGGGCACGAAACCACAGCTGTTTCAATGGCCTGGACGCTCCATCAGCTGACCCGGCACCCCAACGTATTAGCCCGGCTTCAGACCGAAGTCCAAACGGTACTGGGCGACGCCCGGACACCCTCACCCAACGTATTCCGGGCCTTGCCATATACCATGCAGGTCATACAGGAATCGTTGCGGCTTTATCCGCCAGCCTGGATCATGAGCCGGATGGCCCTGGCCGACGATTCCATTGGCCCTTTTATCATTCCGGCCGGACACACAGCGTTGGTTAGCCCATTTCTCTTACACCGTGACCCGGCCAGTTGGCCTGACCCCGAGCGATTCGACCCCGCCAGGTTTGCCCCGGGCCCTGATGGAGAACCGTGGGATAAAAAACTCCACTCCTACGCCTATTTACCCTTCGGTGGAGGACCACGCTTGTGTATCGGTAATCAGTTTGCCCTAATGGAAATGCAGATTTTGCTCGCTATGCTGGTGCGAACATTCAGGATAGCAGCCGTACCTAACCAATCCGTGAAAACGTATCCAATGATTACGTTACGTCCTAAACGTCCTATCCACCTTTACTTAGGCTAAGCCTAATTATACTTTCCAAAGAAGTTAATTTCTAATACGTTTCACATAAATCATAAATAGACGTAACAGAGCTAGCTAGTAAATTAGGTTGGCTTCAAACCGTGAAACTCATTTGCATTTTTCTTAGACAGGCTTGACATTGTGACAGTTATAGCCAAACTTAGACAGTCCATTGATGTTCTGTTTCAATTCACCTTTAAAAGCGACACAATGAGACTACAAATGCACGCCGTTAAGTTTACGGCCGATCAGAGTTTGCTAGATTTCGTTCAGGCAAAACTTGACAAATTAGACACCTTCCACGACCATATTATTGGCGCAGAAGTGTTTTTACGATTAGATGGAGCTGACTCCAACAAGGTGAAGGAGAAAGTCGTTGAAGTTCGCCTGACCATACCCGGTAAGGAGTTGTTCGTAAAGGAACATGACAAGAGTTTTGAGAGCGCCACCGACCGCGTGCTCGACGTCCTTAAGGATAAACTCGTCAGGTGTAAACAAAAGCGAAGTGACTTCTCAAGCCCGGCTATCACTGAAATAAAATCCAGAGTCGAAGTGGACGAGGTCCTCGAACCCGATGAGATATAAACAAACGTACTCCCTATAAAAAGCCAGAAGCCACCCCATATGGAGTGGCTTCTGGCTTTTTATACCCTGGGCTATGGTATTACAATCCAAACGCAGTTTTTACTTTATCTACGAAATCAAGTTTTTCCCAGGTAAACAACTCTACTTCAACTTCTTTAGCCTGCCCGTTGGACCCAAACTTCTTCTTCACTACCTCGTTCTTGCGACCCATGTGTCCGTAGGCGGCCGTTTCAGAATAGATTGGGTTTCGGAGCTTCAGCCGCTGCTCAATGGCGTAAGGGCGCATGTCGAACAGCTGAGCAATTTTCTCCGCTATTGCGCCGTCCTGCATATCGATTTTGGCGGTACCATAGGTATTCACGTAGAGCCCACATGGTTTAGCAACTCCAATGGCATAGGAAACCTGCACCAGCACCTGGTCGCAAAGACCAGCGGCTACCAGATTTTTAGCAATGTGGCGGGTGGCGTAGGCAGCCGACCGGTCCACTTTGGAAGGGTCTTTACCCGAGAAAGCGCCCCCACCATGAGCACCCTTGCCACCATACGTATCGACAATGATTTTCCGCCCCGTCAGGCCCGTATCGCCATGTGGTCCACCAATAACAAATTTGCCCGTTGGATTAATATAGTACGTAATGTCGCCATCGAACAACCCTCGTAGTTCGGCCTTCTGGGCTGATTTCACGCGGGGGATAACAATATTAATGATGTCTTCGCGAATTCTGGCCAGCATAGTTGCGTCATCGGCGAAATCGTCGTGCTGCGTTGACACTACGATTGTGTCAATACGGATGGGCTGATCGTCATCGGAGTATTCGATAGTCACCTGCGACTTGGCATCCGGACGCAGATAAGGCATCAGGTCAGTTTCGTAGTTGCGGATGTACGACATCTGCCGCAGAATATCGTGGGCTAAATCCAGCGGCAGGGGCATGTAATTATCTGTTTCGTTGGTGGCGTAACCAAACATCATGCCTTGGTCACCAGCACCCTGCGCATTGGCAAGGCTTTCAAAATCGTTGCTGTCCGCCTGGCGGTCAACGCCCTGGTTTATATCAGCCGACTGATCGTGCAGTGCCGAGAAGATGCCGCACGAGTTGGCTTCGAACATGTACTCACTTTTGGTGTAGCCAATCCTACGGATAACGTCGCGGGTAATTTTCTGAACGTCGAGGTACGTATCGGTTTTTATCTCACCCGCCAACACTACCTGCCCGGTTGTCACGAGCGTTTCGCAGGCTACCTTACTGGATGGGTCAAAGGCTAAGAAATTGTCGATCAGGGCGTCGGAAATCTGGTCGGCTACTTTGTCGGGATGTCCTTCTGAAACGGACTCGGACGTGAAGAGATAAGGCATTGTTGCTCCGTATGACTTGGTTTGAATGCACAAAGCTAACGGTTTCCGGACAGAGGACAAATGGAAAGGTTAGTGTAGCTAGACAACCGATTTGTCAACCTAGTAGCTTCCGGCGCAGCACATCAAAGAAAGCCACCGTGAATGGCCACCGCGGCATGGTTTTGAACAGCCGTAACTCATCGACAAAATGGCTATCTTCGTCCAGAAACTGAAAAGCCTTTTCGGGCTGATTATCGGCATAGAACCGGGTAAATATGTCGTCGGCCGGGTGACGGTGTTTCTCTAATACATTCAGTAACACACTATCGTAGAGTTTAAACCGATTGTGAAACCAGGGTTGCTTTCGGTTGGGCCGGCCTGTAGTGACCAGGCTACTGACAATCTCACGCAGATACCGCTGGGTGCGCTGGAAGGTGTAACCCTTCGAGGCCTTCGTATGCCCACCCGACGTACCGATTCGGACAATATGCTCCGACGGGTTTTCCTCCGTATGGGTGTCACTCATGGGAATGACCCCATATTCTGTTTCCTTAATCTGATACGTACCCGCGTCTAAAAAACGGTCGATGTAGCACCGGATATGGGCATCGTACTCGGCATCGGTCAGCAGTTTGTCGTTGAATAAGGTGAACTCGACCAGAGCAGTTTTTGGCTCGAATGGCATTACGTATATAAATCGGCAGTCGCCCTGCTGTTCGACCCGGAAATCCATGATTTCGGGTCGCTGCGGGTCAAAGCATGGCTTTTCGGTGTTAATGACCCACCCTTTAAAATGCTGGAGCAGATTATGATTCATAGGTTGATCCATCCGCAATGAAAACGTGCTGTCGAAAACATAATCAGCGATATATGGCTGATCGTCGGCAATAACGAAACCGCCCTGGGGCGTATCCTTAATGCGGTTAATGGTTGCCTGACAGCGCGTTATATTAGGCCACTTATCAAGTTCGTTCTGCACAAACGTATAGAAATCGATTCCTCGTAGCATTTTGTACTTATAAGAACCAAGATCAAGCGGGCCGGCATGGGTAGTGCCGTGAAAATTGACCGTATTCCACCGGCGAAACATGATCGACTCAAACGGCCCCGCTTCATTCTCCCAAAAACACCACGTTCGGTCATTGCGGTTTTTCTGTTCGCGGTCAAGAATCAGGATCGATCGGTTGCGCAACGGCGACTGGGTCATGTAATACGCCAGACTTAGCCCCGCCATGCCTCCCCCTGCAATAATAAAGTCGTATTTCTTCAT
>JAQBNX010000016.1 GCA_028288385.1 Spirosoma sp. | reverse complement strand
GGCCGGGTCTGCCTTTCCGGGTTGTAATCAACACGACGCCGTTGGCCGCCCGCGAACCATACAGTGAGGTCGACGCGGCATCTTTTAGCACCGAGATGTCTTCAATTTCATCGGGGTTAAGCTGGCCAATGCTGCCCGTAATGGGAAACCCGTCGATTACGTACAGGGGATCGCTACCCGCCGAAACGGATTGCTGCCCGCGAATACGGATGGATATACCCTGACCAGGCTTGCCAGTGGTTTGGTTGATTTGAACCCCGGCCAAACGGCCCTGTAGTTTCTGACCGATCTGCGAAACGGGCAAGTCTTTAATTTCCTGTGCACTGACAGTCTGAACGGACCCGGTTATTTCCTTTTTCAACTGACTACCGTAGCCCACTACGACTACTTCATTCAGGGTCTGGTCATCGGGCGATAGCGACACAGTTATCGTGGTCTGGCTGCCAACAACGATTTCCTTACTGCCATATCCAACAAAACTAAAGACAAGGGTAGACCCGCTGTTTGGTACTGCAAGTCGGAAACTGCCCGTGCCATCGGTGGTAGCGCCCTGCGTAGTTCCCTTTACAATGACACTTACACCCGGCAATCCTTCCCCTTTCTCATCGGTAACCCGCCCTGTTACCGTAATATCTGCCAGGGCCGGAAGCGCCAGGGTCTTCCCAGCGCTGGGAACATGCAGGGCCAGCATGTTACTCGTTGGAACCAGCGTTGCTGGCTGCTGCGCTAAGCTTATGGATGACACACCCACCACACCCAGCGCTATTAGCGAATAAAGCTTTTTCATGGTACGTAAAATATAAAAGATAAGATTTAGGGGGACTCCTTTCCAAAAAAGACAATCCAATAGCCAAATATTACCAATTCAAAGGAGCTTACTTTCCTATACCTACCTACCGACCGCTCAATTATTTATTATATTTTATTTGGGAGAAGTGATAGAGCGTGATTACACGTATCAGCAGACTTACAGTCGAATTGCTGATTCACAGGGCATAGCTGGCTGGACAGCCTCCCGAGCTTTTGCCAGCAGTACCTATATATAATTGGACTTCTAATACTACCTGGGATTAGCCTTAATTGAAGAATACCTCATCGACCAGTAATAAGGCTGGTTTTCCTTTATTCGCATGCCAGTCGGGAAGCTGACTCACCGGTTTTGCGATGATTTTCAGGCATGATATGGTCTGGGGGCTAAAGCGGCACGTAACGGCCTTCAGAACCGGAGGGCTTTTTTTGATGGGCTGGTCAGGCTTGAGCGTAGAGATTAACTTCAGGTGGTCCCGGTTGGCACCGCCCCATATCTCGATCGTGCCCGGTGGAAAAATACCGGTTTCTTCCTCCACCATAATACGTAGACCCACAGCGCTTAGGCTAACGGGCTTTGTAAACTCAGACACCAGGGCCATGTCGTTTTTCTTGAATCCGGCCCAGTTATTGGCCCATGCGGGGCTATTGGCATTGAACGTACCTAATTTGCCATCAAAAAACGTATGGGCACCATCGGCCTGGTGTACCGGGTTGAGTGGTAGCAGCAGGCTCACACTATCGGGTATATACGTTCTTTTATATAAATCGAAACTGGCCACGTTACTGCCAAACCAACCTTCCTTGTATGCCTTTGCTTTAACAAGCGTAGGCTGATCGAATACAGTCTGATTCGTAAATACCGGTGAGTTGACACTGTCGGGCTCCGTGCCGTCGGTAGTGTAACGGATCTGTACGCCTTTTATGGGGTGTTTAAGCTGCAGAACCAGGGATTGGCTAAATATGGTTGAGTTGTTTTTTAGCTGCGGTGGGTTAAGCTTAATGGGTTCACTGGTAGCCCCGTCGAACCCGGCAATGATTTGAACCTTGGTGTTGGTTTTCTGCAACTGGGCGATTTGAACAGTTGTTAGTTCGGTGTTCCAGAGCGAAAGCGTTTTCAGGCCTCTGAATTGACCAATCAGTTTTTGCAGATCGGCATACTGGACCTTTGTCCCCGAAAGCGACAGTGTCTTCAGTTGTTCTAACGAGGTCAGTTCGGTCAAGCCCCGGCCCGTAATGTCAGTGAAACTCAGGTTTAATTTCTGAAGGTTTTTGAAGCCACTGACCTGCTTTAAGTCAGCGTCTTTCACGGGCAGCTTATTCAAACTCAGGTAAACAACTTGCTCCTGAATGGGACTCAGCTCCGCTAATTTTTCGGGTTTATAAGCCGACTTATTGTAAAGATTGACGGCCAGAGCGGGCGACCCTTTCGCTACCGGTGCAATCGTCCGATAATCGTTATTCAGTTTCTTGATCGTTTCGTCGTCGGCTGCGTCGAAGTCGTACTCGTCGACCGGCTCACTCGCTTTAAACAGCGCCGATGCCATAAACCGTAACGAGTCTCTAGGCGGCAGGTCAATTACTTTTTTGTTGAACTCAGCCCGCCCTTTTACCCACAATGACAATAAGGCAATCTCCTGGGACGTAAGCTGAGTTTTGCCCGAAGGCGGCATGTGCTTCTTTTGATCCAGCGGAAGGTGAATCCGCTGCATTAATAAACTGCTGTCTGGCTGGCCGGGCACGAACAATTTACCCGATTTCCCACCCTTCAGAATCGACTCCACACTCGCAAAGCTCAGTTGGCCCTTCAACTTATCGGGGTTGTGGCAACTCAGGCACTTCTGTTCAATAATGGGTCGGATGACATTGGTGAACACAACGGCTTGATCAAGCGGAACCGGGGCCGATTTGGCCTGGCTGGTCAGTGGCTCAAACAGGAAATTGTCGCCATGGGTTAACGTAGCGCCGTTGTGGCCCGCACCGATCAGAAAACCAACCGTTGTGAGCGCTCCAACCTGCGCAATCCGTCCGGTATACCAAGTCTTTTTTCGGCCCCAGTAAACGAGCGTAGCCACATAAAAAATACCAATGCCCGACCATTTATGCCACTGAAGTACGTCGCCCGTATAGCCATCTTCTTTGGACAGAAACAAGCCCATGATGACCGTAATCCCGGCAAACAAAATCCCAATGAGCAGCAAATTGCTCAGAAACAGGCTATACACCTCGGCAAAGCCAAAGCCGGAATCATCAGATTTTTCCTTATCGGACCTATTAACTGAACTGGCTACCCGAAAGCGGAAAGCTTCCATAATCATAGCCAATAGCAGGATCACAATGGGGAAGTGCAGCAAAAGCGGGTGCATTCGCCCAACCGGTTGCAGCCAGACAGGAACAACGATCTTATCGGCAAACAAGACGAGAAACAGGATAAAAACAGCTAACACAAATAGTCCCTGCTCGGCCCAGCCTATCAATCGTTTATTCATGGTTAAAGCCAGATTTAGGCAATGATGTCATGCACGACTTTTCCCGATACGTCCGTCAGGCGATACCGGCGACCGAGGTGTTTAAACACCAGCTTCTCGTGATTAAGGCCCAATTGATTGAGGACAGTGGCCTGGAAATCATGTACATGCACGGGATTGCTAACGATGTTATACCCCATCTCATCGGTTTCGCCGTAAACCATCCCGGGCTTGATACCACCGCCCGCCATCCAGATGGTGAAGCAACGGGGATGATGGTCGCGGCCATAATTGTCTTTAGTCAATTTGCCCTGCGTATAGCTAGTCCGACCAAACTCACCCCCCCAGATCACCAGCGTTTCGTCTAATAATCCACGCTGTTTCAGGTCGGTGACTAATGCCGCTGACGCCTGATCGACGTCTTTGGCCTGCTTCGCTATTTCGAATGGGAGGTTGCCGTGCTGATCCCAGCCCTGGTGGTACAACTGAACAAACCGTACGCCATTTTCCGACAATTTGCGGGCCAGCAGGCAGTTAGCAGCAAACGTTCCCGGCACCAGGCAGTCGGGACCGTAAAGCTTGATAATATCGTCCGGCTCTTTGGATAAATCCATCACTTCCGGCACGGCCGTTTGCATCCGGTAGGCCATCTCATACTGCTTTACTTTGGCCGCTATTTCAGGATCGCCAAACTCCTGGTAGGACAAGTCGTTGAGTTGTGCCAGATTGTCGAGCATGTCCCGGCGGTCCTGCCGGTCCATCCCTTCCGGGTCGCGGAGGTACAGCACGGGGTCTTCGCCCTTGCTGAATTGAACGCCCTGGTGGATGGAATCCAGGAAACCGTTTGACCAAAGCTTGGAGTAAACGCCCTGGCCGTTGCCAATTCCGCGCGAGAGCAACACCGTGAAGTTGGGCAGGTTTTTGTTTTCGTTACCCAGACCGTAACTCAGCCACGACCCCATACTCGGACGGTTGCCCTGCTGTGAGCCCGTCTGCAAAAACGTAAGCGCCGGATCGTGGTTAATGGCCTCGGTAAACATAGACTTCACGATGCAGAGATCGTCCACAATTTTTGCCGTGTACGGAAACAGGTCACTCACCCACGCCCGCGACTCGCCATATTGCTTGAAATTGACGAATGATCCGACCAGCGGAAACTCTTTTTGATTGGCCGTCATGTTCGTTAGCCGCTGCTTACCGCGTATGGAAGGCGGCATCTCCTGGCCCATCATCTCCCGCAGTTTGGGCTTATAATCGAACAACTCCTGTTGCGAAGGCGCTCCGTTTTGAAATAGATAGATTACGCGTTTTGCTTTGGGTGCAAAGTGCGGGATACCGGGTGTAAATCCATCTTCCTCAGCCCCACTGCTTTTGAACAGATCGGGAATCAGTAACGAGCCTAACGCAGCGCTGCCCAGCCCGAGACTCAGGCGGGAAAGGAAACGACGTCGGTTAAAATTCAGGCCGTGTTCAAGAATTTCTTTTTCCATAGCCGTCAGGACTTGGTGATGGTTTCTTCCAGATTATAAATCGTTGTGACAACCCGCATCAGGGCGGCCAGCTTTGTCTTGTCTATTCGGTCAGGAGTGGGATATTCCCCAACAGCGAGCGTCTTTTTGGCACGGTCCGGGGTTATTTTCTTCAATTCCTTTTCGTAGTACGCAGTCAGTAGGGTGGTTTCTTGCTCGCTCGGTTTTCGGCTCACAATCAGCCGAAATGCCTTGCCAATTTTATCCGTAACGCCACTTTGTTCCTGTAATAGCCGGGCCGCCAGTACGCGTGATGCTTCCAGCACGGTTGGGTCGTTGAGCATGACCAGGGCTTGCAGGGGCGTATTGGTCCGTAACCGTTTCACCTCACAGAGGTCGCGGTTGCTGGCATCGAAAATAGCCAGTGCCGGTGGGGGAACGGTACGCTTAATAAGGGTATACATGCCCCGCCGGTACAGGTTTGGACCGTGATCCTGGACATACATGGACAATAAACCTCTACCCGACGTAGCGCCTTCCCATAAACCCGCCGGCTGATACGGCTTTACGCTCGGGCCGCCAATAGTTGGGTTTAATAAACCGCTGCTGCACAAGACCAAGTCTTTGATAAATTCAGCATGAATGCGGTAGCGTGGCCCGCGAGCCAATAAGGTATTGTCTGGGTCGGCGGCTAGCTTCTCGGTCGTAATCTTCGCCGACTGCCGATACGTAGCGGAGGTGACCATCTGTTTGACCAACCGCCTGATGTTCCAGCCGTGCTCCATAAAATCAACGGCCAGCCAGTCGAGCAAGGCAGGGTGCGACGGAAGTTCGCCCTGCATCCCAAAGTCGCCGGACGTTTTAACGATGCCTTTTCCAAAAAATTCCTGCCACAATAGGTTGACATATACCCGCGCTGTCAGTGGGTTTTTCTTATCAAAGAGCCACTTGGCTAATCCCAGCCGGTTTTTGGGATAGCTGTCATCAAATGGCAAAATGGCCTTCGGGGTACCAGGCTGCACTTCTTCGCCGGGGGCATCATAGGCACCCCGTTTCAGGACAAACGTTTTGCGGGTCGTATCCAGGTCGCCCATGACCGAGACGATCAGGCGGTTGGTGTCCCGTTTGTTGACGAATGAAAGGATATTTTTTATGTCTTCGTTGCTAATCTCATTCATTGGCTTCTTGGCATACGTATCGGGGCCACCAATGACCGACTCCATGCCTACTTCCTTTACGTTATTGAAAAAGGCAAACAGTTGATAATATTCCTTTTGGGAGAAGGGATCGTATTTATGGTCGTGGCAGTGGGCGCATTCAATCGTTACGCCCAGCAGCCCTTTCCCAAGTAAATCGGTTCGGTCAGTTACGTACATGGTCCTGTACTCCTCGGGGATCACTCCACCCTCTTCCGTAATCTTATGGTTGCGATTAAAGGCCGTAGCGAGCAACTGTTCTTTACTGGACGGTCCGCCGTCGCGGTTGGGCATCAGATCTCCCGCTAACTGCCAGGACACAAACTCATTGTATGGCATGTTTTTGTTGAACGCATGAATGACCCAGTCACGCCAGGGCCATTGCGTGCGGTAGCCATCGTCCTGATACCCGTGCGAGTCGGCATAGCGGGCCAGGTCCAGCCAGTGCAGGGCCATTTTTTCGCCGTAGGCCGGATTTTTAAAGAGCTGATCGACTACTTTTTCATACGCGTTGGGACTCTTATCAGCCAGAAAACTGTCCATAAGTGACAGACTGGGCGGCAATCCGGTCAGGTCGAGACTCAGGCGTTTCAGGAGCCGCTCTTTATCGGCTTGTTCATTCGGTGTAACGCCAGCTTGTTCCTGTTTTTGCAGAATGAAATAATCGATCTCGTTTTTTGGCCAGTCGGTTTGCTTCACCGATGGGAGCGCTGGCTTTTTGGGTGGCACAAAGGCCCAGTGTTTTTCATAAGCCGCCCCCTGCTTAATCCATTTCTCGATTAGCTTTATCTGATGGGCCGACAACTTTAAGTTGGACGAGGGTGGTGGCATCATTTCGGACGTGTCAGGAGTCGTAATCCGCAAAAACACCTCCGAGATTTCAGGCTTTCCGGGCACCAGCGCATGCGCTCTGGGATGCTCTTTCAGGGCTTTGTAAGCGCTCTCGGCCATGTCGAGCCTCAACCCGGCTTCCCGTTTGGCCGCATCGGGACCGTGGCACGCCAGGCACTTGTCGGATAGAATGGGCCGGATGTCGAAGTTATAGCTAACCTTGTCCGGCATGTGTCCGGACCCATCACCATTATAGGCCACCCGGTTGCTCATATCAGTCGTGCAGGAAGGCAAAAACCATCCAATACCAACGACTATAGGTAACAGATAAAGCAGATTTTTCATAAAGCGTTCGACTGTTGATGGCTGGTCTATAGCGAGACTATATCTTAAAAATCATTCCTATGTATAGACCAGCCATTTTTATCAAGCCAGCAGATCGGGCACGTGTTGACCTTTACCGTCCGGCGTTGAATAAAACGGGCGTTCTTCAACGTCGTAATGTGTATCGGGGGCAATACCTAGTGCATGATAAATGGTCTGGTGTATACCTTCTATACGAACTGGGTTTTCGATGGTCTTACACGGGCGTTCGTCCGCCGTTTTGCCGTAAACAAACCCTTTTTTTATGCCTCCGCCGAACATAAGGATTGAACACCCATCCGTAAAATGGCGATGCATTCCATAAAATTTTGGATCAGATATGATATCCGGCTGTTTAACCTGCTCCTGCACTTTCGCACCCGGCCGTCCCTCAACCATCATATCGCGGCTAAACTCACTAGCCAGCACGACCATGGTTCGGTCCAGCAAGCCACTCTTGTCTAAGTCTTTGATGAGCTGAGCAATGGGGGCATCAATCTGCTTTTTCATATCCTCCAGCCGGGTATGGCCGTTCTCGTGGGTGTCCCACCCTTTGAATGGCTCATATTCCGTCGTCACGCTAATAAACCGGGCACCCTGTTCGGTGAGTCGGCGAGCCAGCAAACAGCCTAATCCAAACTTACCGGTGTTATAAATATCATAGCTGGCTTTTGGCTCTTTGCTGAGGTCAAAGGCCTTGGCTTCGGGGGAGTTCAGCAACCGATAGGCCTGTTCCATCGACCGCTTGAGTGACTCTTTCTGGTAATCGCTGCCAAACTCACCAACCGGCCCGTTGCTGATGAGGTCGTTGTACAGTTGATTGCGTCGCTCAAACCGTTTGGCATCCATACCCACCGGCGGACGAACGCTTTCGAGACCCTGTGTGGGGTCCGAAATAAAGAACGGGCCGTACTCATTGCCCAGGAAACCAGCCGTGTGAAAGGCTTTAAGCTCTTCTGCTTCGCCCACCGTAAATCGCTGGCCAATGTCGACAAAGGCGGGGATAACCGGATTTTTTGGCCCTAGCTCTTTGGCAATCCAGGAACCGATATGCGGAGCCGCTACGGTCTGGGGCGGTTCGTAGCAGGTATGCCAGTGGTACTGGTGGCGCGAGTGCAGGATGTGCCCCATATCGGCCGCTACGTAGGATCGGATCAGCGTACCCTTATCCATTACCTTACCAATAGACTGAAGCCCTTCCGAAAAGTTGATCCCATCCAACACAGTGGGTACCGGTTTGAACGTACTCAGGACCCGGTTACTTTCCATCCCTGTCTGGTATGGCGTATACCGTTTAGGATCAAACGTTTCGGTATGGGCCATGCCACCGGCCATCCAAAGTAGGATGACCGTATCGGCCGTACCAGTCGTCTGCCCTGGCTTTTGTTTTCTACTGCAACTCGACAGCATACTTGATACGGGCGCACCGGCTGCCAAAGCGGCCAGAGTTGCCGCGCTTGTCTTTTGCAGAAATTCCCGCCTGTTCCAATTATTTTTCATCTCGTTGTACCGTTTTTGATAGGAAGACTCTCAGCAAACCAGACTGGTTAACTAGAGTAATCTTGACCAAATCCTATCACTAATACTTATAACCTTGTTAATAAATCAGTTGAAATTCAGGGTGTAGGCTAATAGCCCATACCAGGTCCTGAATACCTTCCGTGCTTGGCGTCTTACCCACAATTTTCTGGGCAATCATCAACTCCTTGGGCTTTGGCTCCCGGCCGAGGGTCTTCCAGTACAGGTTGCGTACCAATACGTCCGACGCCGGGTACGTAGCCTTCCACTCCTGCGCTCCCCGCCGGATGGCGTCATTGAATTTTTCGCCATTGGTCAATTCCAGCGCCTGCAACAGGTTTGCCTGCGACGACCGGCTGGTGCTGACCGTTTCGCGGTTCGGGCGGCCAAGGGCTGTTAAGAACGGGTCGTTTTTGACCAACGATGCCCTTGGAAACGGCATCTCTTTTTTTAGTTGTTTGGGAAACTGCTTTTCCACAATGGACGTATCGGCATAGACAGGACTAAATGCCAGGCTCACGGCATCGGCAAACTGCTCGGCTGTGAGCCGACGGCGCACCATGCCCTGAAATACAAACTTAGGCGAGGTAATCAGTTCGGCCTCTTTCAGGCCAACCGAAGGCAACTGATACGTTCTGGACGTTAAAATAGTGAACAGGAGTTTTTTGATGTCATAGCCGTTAGCGACAAAATCAGACGCCAGCCAGTCCAGCAAATCCTGGCTCCAGGGATCGTTATCCATTACGTCGACAGGTTCTATGATGCCCCGGCCCATGACCTGCGCCCAAATTCGGTTAACAACCGTTCGATAGAGCCGCCCATTTTTAGGCTGCACCATAAACTGAGCCAACTCGCGGAGTCGTTCGTCGGTGGTGGCTTTGCCATTGATCGTTCCTAACTTTTCAAAAATAATCTTACGCCCCGCCATTTTGCCCGTTGGCTTGTCGCAGCGGTTAATTTCTAAGGTTGTATCGGCAAACACGTTGGCAAAGGCATACGCATCGGCCAGTTTCCAGTCGCTGATAAAGCTGTCGTGGCACGACGCACACTTGAGGTTCAGCCCCAGCAGCACCTGCGATACGTTTTGTGCCGCCTGCATCTCCGTTCGCTGGCTGGCATTGATGGTGCCCCTCCATTTGATGCCTTTGATAAAACCCGCCGATTCTTTGGTTGGGCTGATGAGTTCGCTGACAAACCGGTTATACGGCTTGTTGGTCTTTAGCGACGAATACAGCCAGTTGGTTATGTCAAACCGGCCTCCGGTAATGTAGCCCGTGCCGGTATAGTCATTTCGTAGTGCATCGTTCCAGAACGTAAGCCAGTGCTGGGCATAGTCATTGTTTCGACTGAGCAGGTCCTTTACGAGTATTGCCCGTTTGTCAGGCCGCGTATCGGCCGTAAAGGTTTTCAGCTCTTCGGGCGTGGGCAACAGCCCCACTACGTCTAAATATACCCGGCGCATGTAGGTCCGGTCGTCCACTACGTTCCTCCAGGCCAATTTATGTTTCTGGAAATACACGTTCACAAATCGGTCCACCGGGTTGCTCAGACCAGCAGCAGAGTCGGGCAAGGCAGGCAGGCGTGGCTCCAGCGCTGCAACCCGGTAAATGCTTTTTTCGGCTCCGCTTGGCCAGGGTGCCCCCTGTTTAATCCAGAATTCAAGCAGCGCAATGTCATGTTCGGTCAGGCGTTTGCCTTTGGTGGGCATAGCATCGTCGTGACCAGCCGGAAGTTTGATTCGCCGAATCAGGTCGCTTTTTTCAGGATGCCCCGCCACCAGCACAACCCCATCTTCTCCGCCCTTCATAATAAGATCCTTCTTGTCCAGCCGCAGGCCGCCTTTAACCTTAACAGGGCCGTGGCAGCTGTAGCAGTTATGAGCCAGAATAGAGCGGACTTCTACGTTTAATTCGCCAATCTGCTTTTCGTCGAGGGGTTGATCGGTCTTGGCGGCAAACGTAAATTTCGAATCGCTGCTGCCAGCATCAGCGAACGTAGCGGGCACCTTACCGTCGGGCAGTACGCTCGTCAGGTAGTCGTCGCCATGGGTGACCATAGCTCCGTAATGTCCCGCAATTGTAACGCCTACAACTGTTGTTGTCAGCAATCCCCGGTACAGTTTTGCCCGGCCATAGCGAAGTGCCGCTACCGTTAGCACGGCCAGCGTCATGGTGGCCAGGCCCGCCCACTGGTGTATGGCGACTACCTTACCCCCATATTCCTCCTGATTAACTAATACCAGTCCCAATACGGCGGCCACCACCGAGCCGATGGCACCAATCCACACTAAGGCCGTAATACCCGCGCGCAAATCCGATGATTTACGACGCCACCCAACGAGTTCCAGCAACAAAGCAACCGTTAGTAAGCTAACCGGAAAATGGACGATCAGCGGGTGTAAGCGGCCCAGAAACTGCCACAGCCAAAATGAAACTCCTATCACAATTGATCCAAAAAGTTGATACGTTGATTATTATTTTACAACTATTTTTCTGTACGAATCAATGTTTACAACACCGACTCGTACAGAAAAGTGCCTATCTATCAGCAGGTTTCACGATTTACTGGTAGCCGGGGTTCTGCGTCAGTTTATTGTTAATCAAAATCTGGGGCGCCGGAATAGGCAAAAAGTACTCGTAATCATTGAACACATAATCCAGGGCATTGAAGGAAATACCGCCCCGGTCTACCGTGGGTTTTGCTTTCTCTTTAGCTCCATGGGCATTCATAAAAGCGGCTAACTCAGCTGGTGTCATCGTTCGCTTCAGATCAAACCAGCGGTGGTTTTCAAAGGCCAGTTCAACGCGCCGTTCTTTGAGCACCGCCGTTTTAAAGGCCGCTTTGTCCAGACCCGATACCTCCTTTAGCCCTGCCCTCTTTCTGATTTGATTTAGGTAATCGACTGCTTCGGCTGTTGGGCCCGACTGCTCATTGATCGCTTCGGCCAGCATCAGCAGCACGTCGGCATACCGAAGCACCGGCCAGTTATCATCCGTCCGTCCGGTGATGGTGTGCGTATGAGTAAACTTAGTGATGTATGGAATTGGGACCACCGTACCATTTAGGGTGTAACTGGTTTTCAACGAGGCATCTTTGCGCAGGTCGCCCGGTTCGTAGGCGGCAATGATGTCGTTGGTTGGAATGTTACGTCCGCCCGGTGTCGTATTGGCAAATCCGGTAACCGCACCGGCAGAAAGCCGGGGTGCAAACGTGTAGGCAAAGGTGCTCCACTCGCCGAGGTCGTTGCCGCCCTGATACTGCACTTCAAAAATAGATTCGGGCCCATTCTTTTTGGCCGGATTGAAATTGTCGGCGTAGTTGGGCACTAACGAATAACCCATAGTCAGTACCTGCTTCAGCGTCGTTACGGCCTCGGCATATTTTTTCTGCGTCAGGTAGACTTTGCCCAATAAACTAACCGCAGCCCCTTTGGTAGCCCGTCCCAACTGGCTGGCTGGGTACGTAGCGGGCAACAGCGCGGTAGCTTCCGTCAAGTCCTTTTCAATTTGCTTCCACACATCGGCCTGCGGTGAACGGATCAGTTCAAACGCTTTATCGGGCTTATCCAGCGTAGACGTAACGAGCACGACGTCGCCGAAATACTGAACCAAATGAAAATAGAAATACGCCCGCAGGAATTTCAACTGCCCTTCGATGGGCCCCTTGGCGGCAGCATCGAGCGTACTGGCAGCCAGTTTCTCCAGTGTAAAATTTGTGTTGTAGAGCGCCGAGTAATACTGGTTCCACATATTAGCGATTTCGCCGTTGCCCTGGTTAACCGTCGAGAATTCGAAGGCTTCCCAGCCGGCAGCGCCCCCTCGGTCGAGGGGGTTAAAATCGAGAGTGGTGTTGTCCGACGCAAACTCCTGAAAGATGTAGGCAGAGTTAGTGATGGTCTGCAACTGGCCGTATACGCCACTCAGCGCCTGCAGAAACTGTGTTTCATTTTTATAAAACAGAGCGGTGCCAATCCGGGTAGGGTCGGTCGTCACTAACATATCTTCCTTACACGAAAAATGGGTGAGGCAAAGAAGAAGCGCACTTACGATTGTTATTTTTTTCATCTCCGTGACGATTAGAAGTTAAGTTTAAGTCCGGCAGCCATGGTGCGGGGAATCGGATACGACTCGTCGTCATTATTGGGTTCGGTGGTACCCCGTACACCCGCGTCGGGATTGTTACCGGGGTACTTCGTGAATAGGAAAAGGTTATTACCAGTCACGAAAATCCGGGCATTGCTCAGGAAGGATTTGAACTTAGGCAGCGTGTAGCCAAGGGTAATGGTTTTCAGCCATACGTAACTGCCATCATACACGTAACGTTCGCTGCTCTCGCGCGACCATTTGAAGTAGCTGGTTCCTCCCTGTGAATTTTTGCTCCCCGGATTTGAGCCCGGATTCTCTGGCGACCGCCAGCGATCTTTGGCTTTGTCCAATACGTTAAAAACGCCATCCATGTTCATGGTCGAGGCTTCGATATTGCGATAGATGTCGAAATCCTGCGCGCCGAGGAACATAATGTTCAGGTCAAACTTATTGTAATCGGCGGCAAACGTCCAGGCCCAGGTGAAAGCCGGATTGGGGTTGCCAATCTCAACCATGTCCTGCGTATCGTAGGAGATAACACCGTCGCCGTTGGTATCGGCAAACTTCATTCCGCCCGGAA
>JAQBNX010000005.1 GCA_028288385.1 Spirosoma sp. | reverse complement strand
GTAAGCAGTCCACCGTTGCCTGAACACCTCTCTGATTCGCTCTCCGCTACGTCAATTCATTACCCAAGACAACGCGCTCGTTTCTGAGCAGTTCCAGGCCATCGGCTACTAACATCCGCGTCCGTGCATTGTCGAAATGCTCGCTAAAGGCTGCGCGGAGTTCTTTACGCTTCATGGCTTCCAAAAAACGTCGGACATCGTCGGTCGTTTCCAGGAGTAGCGGTGGTACTTCGGTGGGTTGGTCGGCATCGTCTTTGGCTACCATCGTGAAATAGGACGTGTTGGTATGCTTAACACTACCCGTTTTTACGTTCTCGGCAATGACTTTTATGCCTACCACCAGCGACGTGCGACCAACGTAGTTGACAGACCCCATCAGAGACACCAACTCACCTACCTCGACCGGTTGCCGGAAGTTGACCCCATCGACCGAAACCGTTACGCAGTACTGCCCGGCATGTTTGGCCGCACACGCATAGGCAACCTTATCCATCAGGGACAGTAACGTACCGCCATGTACTCGCCCGCCAAAGTTTGCGTAGGCAGGAATCATCAACTCGGTGAGTGTCGTGCGGGAGTGACTAACGGGTTTTGGTGGGAGCGTGGCTAAGCCGGGGTTCATGGATAAGTAATGATCTTGATGATTAGTTTGCATAGATACAGCATTCAGCGTAATCCTCTATTCAGCTTATTCTTCTGGAAAACAAAAAGGCCGCTCTAGTAGCGGCCTTAGAATATCTGAAAAATAGCAGTTCGGATGTTACACCGCAAAGCTCTCGCCACAGCCACAGGTGCGGCTGGCGTTTGGGTTCTTAAATTGAAAGCCTTTCCCGTTCAGCCCATCCGAAAAATCGAGTTCGGTACCAGCCAGATACAGTAAGCTTTTACGGTCTACCAGAATTTTAATGCCTTTATCTTCAACCACATGGTCGGTCGGTTGCTGAGCTGCGTCGAATTGCAGATCATACATCAGGCCCGAGCAGCCACCACCCTGCACCGCCACGCGAATGGCGTAGTCAGCGGCAAGGCCATCTTTCTGACGTAGTTCGACAATCTTGTTTTTAGCTATTTCTGAGACAGTAACCATAGTCGGTATAGAATCAATGTTGGCGCAAATCAATGCTAACCTCTTAACTTTCGCCCAATCGGAAAAGTTCTCTGTAAGACCCCAACGGGCTGACGGAGAAAAGATAAAGCTGACCCCATAGGGCAGTAATACCCGATTTTATCATACACAAATGCTCACGAACGTCGAACACATCGGCATTGCCGTGCGGAATATGGCTGCATCGAATGACCTGTTCAGCAAACTATTTAACGTAGTGCCCTACAAATTTGAAACGGTAGAATCAGAAGGCGTAACTACGTCGTTTTATCGGGTAAATGCGGGGCGCGAAAGCCAGACCAAGATTGAACTGCTCGAAGCGACCCGGTCCGATAGCCCGATTGCAAAGTTTCTGGAAAAGAAGGGCGAAGGAATCCACCATCTGGCTTTTGAGGTGGATGATATCGTAGCGGAAATGGAGCGGCTAAAGAATGAAGGCTTTACGTTATTGAGTGAAGCTCCCAAACGCGGAGCTGATAATAAGTTGGTGTGTTTTTTGCATCCGAAAGGGACAAACGGCGTGTTGATTGAACTCTGCCAGGAAATTAAGGAGTAATTGAGGATGGAGATAAGGAGCAAAGGATTTTGGACGGCGCTACTGGTTTTATGGGTGTTACTGGCTCAGGCGCAGTCCGTGACAAATTCGGCTCGCTACACACAGCCCGGTGTCGACGTATTGAACTACAATTTTGTGCTCACCCTGAGCGATTCCACCAACCAGATTCAGGGCGAAACCACCATTCGATTCACCAGATCCGACGACCGGCAAAGTGTCTGGTTCGACCTTATTGAAGCCAGAAGTGATTCATCGGCCACGGGGATGCGCGTTCGGGAAGTTCGCTTGCAGGATAGTAAAGCTATCCCGTTCAGCCACCGTAATGACCGTGTATTCATCAACCTGCCACCGGCACCTGGTCAGCCTACAGACGTAGTAATCAGGTATGATGGCACCCCGGCGCGGGGCTTGATTATCAGCCGGAATAAATTTAATGAGCGTACTTTTTTTGGCGACAACTGGCCCAACAACGCCCGCAACTGGATTCCGGTCGTCGATCATCCGTCTGACAAAGCCACTTGTGCATTTACCGTCAATGCTCCAGCCGCATACCGTGTTATTGCCAACGGCAAACTGCTGGACGAAAGCCCGCTACCAAATGGGCGTAAACGGACGCGCTGGCAGGAAAACACGCCTATTCCAACGAAGGTCATGGTGATTGGCGCGGCCCGGTTTGCGGTGGATAATGTAGGATCAGTAAGCGGAGTACCCGTTCAAAGCTGGCTTTATCCGAATGACAGCCAGAAAGGATTCATTGATTACCGCCCGGCTAAGGAGATACTGCAATACTTCATGGACAAAATTGGGCCCTACTCGTACGAAAAACTGGCCAACGTGCAATCCACGACCATTTTTGGCGGGATGGAAAACGCAAGCTGCATTTTCTACAACGAAAAAGTCATTGTTGGCAAGAAGGATTCGGATGTGGAGGCTCTGTTGGCTCACGAGATTGCGCACCAGTGGTTTGGCAACTCAGCCACCGAGACAGACTGGTCGCAACTGTGGCTGAGCGAGGGTTTTGCTACGTATTTCTCGGCGCTCTACCTAGAACATGCCTACGGCCGCGATACACTCAACGCCGTGCTCAATCAAAATAAAAACCAGGTATTCCGGTACACGTCTCTCAAGCCAAAAGGTACGGTTATCGACTCAACCACTACAAACCTAAACGATCTGCTGAACCCATTTTCATACCAGAAAGGAGGGTGGGTGCTGCACATGCTCCGCTACGAACTCGGCGACGATACGTTCTGGAAAGGTATTCGCGAGTACTATGCCAAATTTAGGAATGCCAACGCCCGCACGGGCGATTTTCAGATGGTCATGGAGAACGTATCGGGTAAGAAACTGGGACCGTTTTTTCAGCAGTGGCTCAATCAGCCCGGTTACCCCGAAGTTGTCTGGGGATCGCGCTATGATGCAGCAAAACAAACGTTGGTCATTGATGTCCGGCAGGCGCAGCGCACAGGCACGGTGTTCACCATACCATTGACGTTCAGTATTCGGGGTGCAAACGGCCGCGAAGTGTCACGAACGGCTAAGTTGATGATGACGGAGCAAACCCAGACGTTCAGCGTTCCGCTAACAAGCAAGCCCGGCACTGTCGTCATTGACCCCGACAACGCCGTATTGATGCGGGCCGTATCGATGGACCGCACAAACGGGTCAGTAAACCCGTAACTTGCCTTAACTAATCAACGCCGACCATGTTAAAGCGCGTTTCCATCCAGAATTTTAAGAGCCTGAAAGATGTCACGCTCGACCTGCAAAAAGTTAATTTATTGATCGGCCCAAACAACTCGGGCAAGACGAATTTTTTAAAGGCGTTGGAGTTTTTTGAGTTTGGTGTTCTACATGATGATGTGGCTGCTGAACGACAAGCAAGAAACCTCCGATTTAATCGTTCGGCTAATGTTTTGTCTATTGGATTGATTTTCCAAAGACAAGGGGAAGAGTTAACTTTTTTACGTGAGTTAGTTTTCTCTGATTTATCTAATGCAGTTGACGTAAAATCAGCACAGGTAGTAACGAAGGATGGAGTTGAACTAACAAGAAATAATCAAGGCTACCCTGATACCGCGTTTTTACGCCAACAACTTACTTTATTAAGAATTTACCGACCTGATCCGAATAAACTTACTCAACCTGGTCCAGTAGGTACCGGTGCTGAAACGGTAAGTGATGATGCTTCAAATTTGATTGGTTTCTTAGATAGAATGCTAGGTAATCAGTATAGAAAGACCGTTTTCAACCGGATTGAAACTGATTTACAGATTTGTGTTCCAGAGTTTGATGAGATTAGTATAGACGACGCATCTCCTACAGAAGAATTAAAGCGACTTTTCCCAAAGAATTCGTTCAAGCGACTTGGTCTAACGAATAGCAAACAAGGCGTTACCTACTGGGCTGATGAACTCTCTGAGGGCACACTTTACTTTATAGCTCTTCTCTGTATTATCAACCAGCCAAATCCGCCCAAATTGCTCCTTCTTGAAGAACCTGAGAAGGGAATTCACCCTCGTCGGATTCGAGAGGTCATGAACTTTATTCGTCGGATGGTTGCCGAAAAGGATATTCAGGTTATTATGACTACCCATAGTCCGTTGCTATTAGACGAATTCGCAGAATCTCCTGAAAGCGTGTTCGTGTTTGACAAAAATCAGGATGGTGCTACGTTCGTTCAGAATCTTCAACGAGATGTTATAGAACCGGCTAATCAGGAAAATACTAGATTAGGCATACCGCCGGTTCATTATACGGACGCACTGGGTGAGTATTGGACTATTGGCTTTTTAGGGGGTATTCCTTATGAAGCAGCTTAAATACGGCTTTTACGGCGAGGACGACGCCCATAAAATTTTCCTGCATAACTACCTAAGCCACTTTGCTAATGAACTTGTTTTTGTGCGTGACGACGCTTTTTGCTGGAAATTCAGGGCACGGACTAAAAAAGAAGTAGATGATAAGTTTGCCGAAGTAGCGCAGCGTGGTCTTATCTGGTATCAGCAGCAAGTGTTTTTTGTTGTCAGAGACGTTGACAGTATTCAGGAGAATGAGTTCACTATCCGGTACAGTCATTTTGCCGAAGTTCGTATTGACAAACTTCTGGTTGCGCTACCCGTACAGTGTATAGAACACTGGCTTTGGTATCTGAAACAAAAGAAAGAGAACCCATCGCTGACAAAAAATATTTCGTTGGAATCACAACCACGCAAGAAAGCTAAGTTTGAGGTCTACGGTTTTGAAGACCCACCAAACGAACTATCAAATCCAATCGTTGATGACTTATCAAAGCAGTTTGATATTTCATGGCTCGAATCCCGTTCCGGTAGTTTCAAACATTTTCATAGTCAGGTTAAAATCTTCGTTGCTCAAACGATATGAACTACTATAACTCCATCATCGACACCATTGGCAATACGCCGTTGGTCAAACTCAATAAGGTTACCAAAGGTATTCGGGGGACAATTCTTGCCAAAGTCGAGTATTTCAATCCTGGCAATTCCGTAAAAGACAGGATTGCCGTGCGCATGATCGGGGACGCCGAAGCGCGGGGTGTTCTTAAGCCGGGTGGCACCATCATCGAAGGCACCAGCGGTAATACGGGCATGGGATTGGCGCTGGCGGCTATAGGCAAGGGCTACAAGTGCATTTTTACGATGGCCGACAAGCAGTCGCAGGAGAAGATTGACATTTTGCGCGCGGTAGGAGCGGAGGTTGTCGTGTGCCCCACCAACGTAGCACCCGAGGATCCGCGCTCGTATTATTCTGTCGCCAAAAAACTCAACCGCGATATTCCCAACTCGCTCTACCCCAATCAATACGACAATCCCGCCAACACAGCGGCTCACTATGAAACCACCGGCCCCGAACTCTGGCGAGACACCGATGGGCAAATAACCCATTTTGCGGCCGGGGTGGGAACGGGCGGCACCATCAGCGGCACTGCCAAATTCCTGAAAGAGCAAAACGCCGAAGTCGTCTCTATTGGCATTGATACGTATGGGTCGGTATTTAAGAAGTATAAGGAAACCGGCGTTTTCGACGAAGGCGAGGTTTACCCATACCTGACCGAAGGGATTGGTGAGGATATCTTGCCCGAAAACGTTGATTTTAGTCTGATTGACCATTTTGTGAAAGTAACCGACAAAGACTCAGCCATAATGACCCGGCGACTTGCCCGCGAGGAGGGACTGTTTGTGGGTTGGTCGTGTGGATCGGCGGTACATGGAGCGCTGGAATGGGCACGTGAGCACCTCACCGACGAGGACATAATGGTGATTCTGCTGCCCGACCACGGCACGCGCTATCTCGGCAAGGTCTACAACGATACGTGGATGAAAGACCACGGCTTTCTGGAAGACCGCGCCTTCAAAACCGCCCGCGACATTGTTAACAATAAAAACGGCCACTCCGATCTCACCACCATTGGGTCAGGGGTTTCAGTGAGTCAGGCTATTCAGGTGCTGAACCGCTACGGTATCTCGCAGATTCCGGTTACAGATGCCGATGGGCATATTGTGGGGAGCCTGACCGACTCTACGGTGCTGAACCGGCTGATCGAAGACCCGTCGGTTAAGGACCACAGTGTGAGTGATGTTATGGATAAACCCTTCAAATTCGTGGGTTTAGACAATACCATTGATGCTCTGTCGTCGCTCATTGACCGCGACAACAAGGCCCTGCTGGTGCGCGACGAGAAAGAACAGATTCATATTATTACCCAAGCCGATTTGCTGGCCGCTATGACAAATTAGTAATGGGTAGTAGAGTGATGAGTGCTCTGTGCTGAAATTTCCTTATTATCGTCGGTTGTCGCTCCCTTCAGTCATGCTGAGGTAGCTCATGTATCGGCTTTCGGCAATGTCACCAGCCTCGACAGCATCTTTTACGGCGCAGCCAGGTTCGTTGAAATGCAGGCAGTTATTGAACCGGCACTGGTTCATACGGACGCGCATTTCAGGGAAGTAGTGACCAATTTCGGTCTTCGACGTGTCCATTAACCCCAACTCTTTGATACCCGGCGTGTCAATGATGAATGTATCAGGGGCCAGTTCAAACATCTCGGCGAACGTAGTGGTATGAACACCCTTGTTGGCAAACGTCGATACTTCGTTGGTGCGGAGGTTCAGGTTGGGGGCGATAGCGTTTACCAGCGACGATTTGCCAACGCCTGAATGGCCCGCTACTAACGTCACCTTTTGGTCCAGTAGCTGCCGGAACGCATCTACGCCTTCGCCCTCAGTTGCCGACGTAATGAGGCAGTCGTAGCCAACACGTTCATACAGGTCAATGACTTCCTGTTGATAGGCCAACCCTTCGTCATTCAGGATATCAGCTTTGTTAAAAACAATTGTCGTGGGAATGCGGAACGACTCAGCCGACACTAAAAACCGGTCGATGAAGCCAAGTGAGGTGCGGGGCATGGCCAGGGTAGCGAGCAGCACAGCCTGATCCAGGTTAGCAGCCAATATATGCCCGTGCGCCGTTTTGTGGACCGACTGCCGGATGATATAGTTCCGTCGGAGTTCAATGTCGAAAATGATGGCGGTATTCTCAGCTTCATCTTCAACCTCGAAGGAGACATGGTCGCCCACGGCAATTGGGTTAGTCACTTTCAGGCCCTGTAGCTTAAATTTTCCTTTTAGCCGGCCCTGAAAAACATGCCCATCTGCGTTACGAATATCGTACCATGATCCGGTAGAGCGGAGGATTAAGCCTTTTTGCATAGTTGGGTAAACACAGAAAATCTAACCTGATTCAGGAATGAAACCAAAAACTTCCTGAGCGCTCGGTCACTCACGCCATGTCTTCTGTCGATTCGCCAGGGCGGTTTAGAAAGAAGTTCACGACTTCCATAACCTTGCCCGTTGCGCCAATGTTCCGCTGCACGTAGTCGCGGCTTATGCGGGCCGCATCGGTCCGGTCAGCGTACAGTTTGGTGAAAGCTGTCTTAAATTCCGCCAGGCTATTAACCGGGAATGCCGCTTCATCCCGTACCAGGTCCACAGCTTCCTGAAACTTAGCGTAGTTTGGACCGAAAAACAGAGGCATGCCAAACGTAGCGGCTTCCAGAATGTTATGCAGTCCTTTGCCAAATGCCCCGCCTATGTAAGCAAATTCGCCATATTGATAGAGTGACGAAAGCAAACCTACGTTGTCTATGAAAAGTACCTGCACGTTTCGATCTAAAGAAGTTCGGGCTGTCGCGATTGCAGAGTAACGTACTGATGGGTGCATAAGCTGACTCTGCCAGCGATCAATTTCGTCGTCGTGAATGTTGTGTGGCGCAATGATGACCTTCAGCGGCTTGTCGAACTCATTAATAAAAGGGATTAATACGTCCATATCTGCCTGCCAGGCACTGCCAACAACTAATAGCGGCTGGAGTTGTCCTGCATTATCTGGTGGGTTGTTAAACGTCTGTTTAAACGCTCTGGCTATCGGAATTTCTTTCCGGGCCGCTGCCACCTGTGCCACCCGATCAAAGCGCGTATCGCCCGCCAGCGTGACGTTTCTGATGCTAATCGCGTCTAAAAGCTGAACCGATTCCTGATTCTGCACCAGAATATGATCGAAATAGGTGAGCAGGGTTCTGTAAAAATTACCCCAGGGTTTAAAAAAGAGTTGATTTGGTCTGAAAATAGCTGAAAATGAAACAACGGGTACGTTAGCGGCTTTCAACTCGCGGAGGTAGTTGTACCAAAACTCATACTTGATAAAAAAAACGATGCGGGGACGTACAAGCGACAGAAATTGTCTTGCGTTGGCAGGCGTATCTGAGGGTAGATAAATAATGAAATCGGCACCAGCATACTCTTTACGTACTTCGTAGCCCGAGGGTGAAAAGAAGGTCAGCAGAATTTTGTGATCAGGATACTGCAGCCGGTAGGCTTCCATAACTGGGCGTCCCTGCTCAAACTCGCCGAGAGAAGCCGCATGAAACCAGACAACGGGTGCTGTGTTGCCGCTAAGTTTTTGACGTAAATTTGCTGCCCAGTCGCGCCGGCCATCTACCCATTGCCGCGCTTTTGGATTGAACGGGGCTGCCAGTTGCAGCAGCGTTGTATAGGCAAACAGGCCAGTGTTATAAAGTCCCGAAAACAAGCAGATGCTGGATGATTAGTCTGGCAGTAAAGGTAATCAAGTCTTTGAATGACATTTAGATAAAGCTACCTATGGAAAGTTATGATACGCTGACCGAAGCCCTCGAAGCTGTCCGTAAGCAAGGCTTCTCCCTCGATTATAATCTGAAGAATGATTGTTTGAAATGCCAGCAGAATGCCATTGAACTGCATCCTGCCGATTTTGATATTGTGGACGTTTATCGCTTTGAGGGCATGACCGATCCTGGCGACTCGACTGTACTCTATACCATTGAAGCTAAAAATGGTCAGCGTGGAACCTTGGTTGATGCGTATGGTCCTTATTCAGAAGCCATCTCGCCTGAGATGGCCGCGAAGCTAACAATGCGATAACCGAAATGATGAACTTTTCGAGTCAATATCTCCTTCTATTGACTCATAGAACAGGTGCTAATACAATGAATTGGAATAAGTTAACGAGTGATGCTCAACTCGACGTTATAAAAGAAGAATCAGCCCGTCAGCCAGTATTAATATTTAAACACAGCACAACTTGTTCCATCAGTGCGATGGCGCTGAGTCGCATGGAACGTAACTGGAGCGATCAAATTGGTGTTAAACCCTATTACCTCGATTTGCTGGCGAACCGTCCAATATCATCCAAAATCGAGCGTGAGTTTGGCATTGAACATGAGTCGCCCCAGGTGTTGCTGATTCGTAATGGGGAGTGTGTCTATGATGCCTCACACATGGCTATCTCATTCGTCGGATTGCAGCAAGCAGTGTGAGCCATACGTCAACCCGTGGTGCTGATGCTTAGCGATATCCACCGCAGACTTACGGTTTTTTATTCTTTCAACGTAATTTTTGCCCGCTGGCACACGCCCCCTATGGGCGGGTTGAATTTAGATACACTAACTTCGACTGATTGAAGATCGGGGTATTTAGTACGTATTTCCTGTATAATTCGGTGGGCAATGTGCTCGAGTAATCGAGCTGACTGCTGCATGACGTTGGCCGTAATTCGATATAGGTCTTCATAGTTGACCGTTGCGCTCAGACGGTCCCGGCGGGCCGCTTCAGAAAAATCGGCTGTCACAACAATGTCTACTGCATACTTATTGCCTATTTTCTGCTCTTCATCATAAAAGCCAT
>JAQBNX010000687.1 GCA_028288385.1 Spirosoma sp. | reverse complement strand
TTTGGAAAGGATGCCGGCTCATGGCTGGCGGTGCTGCAGGAACGTAGAGCCGATAACCCTAAACCGATCTCTAATGCGGTCACTCGGAACGATACGCTTACTCCCCTTCCGCCCGTTTCGACAAAGGCTGTAACAACCAGTAGGGGAACATCAAAGAAGCCCAAAGGCGATGACCTTACGCTGATAAACATGGTCAACGGTTCGTCCAAAACCATCAGTTACGTCTCCAACGTAGTAATATCAGACAATGGCCAGACTATATTTTACAGTAAAGAATCGGCCAGTGATTCACTTAAAGCGGGCGACAAGACGATTCCGGGAGTGTTCCTGTTTACCACCGAAAACGGGCAGACGACACTCGTTGATACCAGCTCCCGGCGAAAGATTTACAAAGGGTTGGCCATCGACAAATCGGGGAAACAACTCACCTGGATGGCATCGGCCGACAGTGTCGGGAGCGATGTAAAAGTATTTACACTCTACTATAAAAATCTGGCACCAACGGTTTCGGCAAAAGGCAAACGGAGTAAACCGGTAGCATTAGCCCCGCCATTTGCCGTGATTGCCGATACGCTGACAGCCGCATTGCCCAAGGGCTGGTCGGTGAACGAATTTCGCGAACCAAAATTTGCTGACGATGGCAACCGACTATATTTTTCGTCGTCTCCTATTGCGCCCAAGCCCACCAGAGACACGCTGACACCCGATGACGAAAAAGTGAAAATGGATGTCTGGAGCTGGACCGATAGTCGGCTTCAACCCATGCAGCAAAAACGCCTTAAAGAAGAAAAGGAGCGGGGATTTCTGACGCTGTACGACATTCCATCCCGCAAAATAACACTCTTAGCTAATCGCGAAATTCCAACCGTCGCTTTCGACGAGAAAGCCCCAAGCCGCTACCTGCTTGGCCTGAGCGACCTACCTTATCAGGTTCAGGCTTCGTGGGACCCCGGCCACACCGACCTGTACCTGATTGATACGCAGACCGGCGAAAAGAAACGCATTGCCAACGACGTAATGGCTTCGTCCCCTAAACTGTCACCGGGCGGAAAATATGCTTACTGGTTCGATGAACGGGATTCACTCTGGCGCGCCTGGGCCATTGCCGAGGGCAAACGCATTGACCTGACCCGCGGCCTGCCCAGCAAATTTTTCGATGAAGAACATGACACACCTAACCTGCCCGGTTCCTACGGCTCGGCTGGCTGGACAACCGGTGACCGATACCTCTGGCTTTACGACCGGTACGACATCTGGCAAATTGACCCCACGGGCCGCGAAAAACCGGTAAACCTAACGGCCGGATGGGGCCGAAAAAATAAAATCAGGCTACGTCGCGCCGATCTGGATAGCGATGATGACCGGCTCAGTCGTCGTTCTGTCGAAAACGCAATCGACCAAAAAAGCGAACTGTACCTGACGGGTATCTGGGAAAGCGACAAAGCAACGGGCATTCTAAAAAGTAAGAACGGGCTGACAGCCACCGAGCCTGCCGTGCTGGTACGTAGTAACCACCGTTATTTTGGGTTGAATAAGGCAAAAAATGCCCCAACGGTAACATTTTATAGGGGCAACTTTCAGGAGCCTATTAACCTCTTCCAAACCGATACGACCCTGGCTTCGCCCGTTCAGTTAACGCACGTTAATCCGCAGCAGGACAGCATTCGTTGGGGTAGTGTAGAACTGGTCAGCTGGATTGGTACCAACGGGACCAGACTGGAGGGCCTGCTTTTTAAGCCCGACGGGTTCGATGCGGGCAAAAAATACCCCATGCTAACGTATTTCTATGAGCGTAATGCAGAAACCTTAAACGACTACCGGATACCCGCACCAAGCCGGTCAACCATCAATATTCCCTATTGCGTGTCCAACGGATACCTGGTCTTCGTACCCGACATCGTGTATACGGCCGGACAGCCGGGACCAAACGCCTACGACTGCGTGGTGCCGGGCGTGCTGAGCCTGCTGGAGAAAGGATTTGTGGACCGCAACCGACTGGGTATTCAGGGTCAAAGCTGGGGTGGCTACCAAACGGCCTATATCATAACCCGGACCAACCTATTTAAGGCCGCTGAAGCGGGCGCTGCCGTTGCCAACATGACCTCTGCTTATGGGGGTATTCGGTGGGAAACGGGGGTCAGCCGGGCATTTCAATATGAGAAAACACAAAGTCGCATTGGTGGAACGCTCTGGGACAAACCCATGAATTACATTGAGAACTCGCCCTTGTTTTTTGCCAATCGGGTAGAGACGCCCCTTTTACTCATGCACAACGATGCCGATGGAGCAGTGCCGTGGCAGCAGGGGATTGAATTGTTTTCAGCCCTGCGTCGGCTCAATAAGCCCGTCTGGATGCTTGTTTACAACGGCGAAGGCCATAACCTCACGCAACGTTATAATGCCAAGGACCTGAGCATTCGATTGTACCAGTACTTCGATTACTATCTTAAAGGGGCACCCATGCCGCTTTGGATGAAAGAAGGGCGTACGTCCGTAGAAAAAGACCGGGGAGAGATGAAGTACTAAGAGGTTGGATCTCAGTTATACCGCGATGTTATTAATCTCAATGAATAATCCTGCTAAAGCCTGTACGCTTAACCTCCACTGTGATCGCTGGTGATCATATATGCACGACAACTGTTAGATTGCGAACCAGACTCATAAGGGGTAGCGAATAATGACGAACCTGATCGGTCGCGAGGCAACGGCCTTAGTCAACCAGAAAAAGTTCTTTCAATAGCCGACGAGCTATCAAGGCCTCTACGCCAAAACCAAGCGTAACTAACAAGTAGGCAAAGACAGTAATCATAACCGGTTTG
>JAQBNX010000685.1 GCA_028288385.1 Spirosoma sp. | reverse complement strand
GTTATGGTTTTAAGGGCCGTTCGGCGGGAGTTTTTCATTTGGTTCAAGGTTTTTTATTGACGCAGGGTCTTGCGGGTACGCCGATGGTTTGACGTTGTAGCAGTACGTAGCGTCGCTATTGAGCGGTCACTATGTTACAACTCCTTTATACGGATATTGCGATACCAGACCTTGTTGCCATGGTCCTGCAGGGCAAGGTGACCGGTCTGGTATTTACCAAACCCTTCCCAGCCTTTAAATTTGCTCTCGGCCACCATTCTGTCCCATTCCGGACCACTAGTAGCGTATTCGGCCGTTTTCTTGCCGTTCAGGTATTGCTCGGCTTTGCCGTTGTGAACCACCAGCCGGGCTTTGTTCCACTCACCAGCAGGCTTGGCCGCCATGGGCGTAACAGGCTTTTGCAGGTCATAGAGCGCACCTGCCGTGCGGTTGCCATCGCGGCCCTGCTTGGCGTCGGGGTGGCGCTCGTTATCGAGTACCTGCATTTCGGGCCCTGTGTTATAGGTTGCTTTGAATTTGGGGTCTTCGTGAACGTGGTAAATGATTCCACTGTTGCCGCCTTCCGCTATTTTCCACTCCAGTTCCAGATCAAAGTCACCGTACTCTTTATCCGTAACGAGATCACCTGCGCCACCCTGTGCCAGGTGAATAGCACCGTTGTCAACGACCCACTTGTTTGCAACCGGCTGACCGGGCTTGAGGTAAATATGCCAGCCCTTCAGGTCTTTGCCATCAAAAAGCGTTTCCCACTTCCCCTTTTTAGCCGGAGCATCCGTCAGCGGCTTAGGTGGTTTAGGCATGGCCTGGGACAGGCTGGTCGTGAGAACGATAGCCAGCAGAGCACTCGCCGATACGCGCAGGTAGTTCATAATAGAGATTTGTTTGATATGTAATAACTGGATGAATAACAGATAAAGCAGGATAACCTGTCGGAAATTGTTTCCCGGTATAACCAAAGACAAATCAGGCCTGCAACTACCTCATTTGCTGCTGAGAATCTCTTCCAGGAACGCCCGGAACGGCTTGGCGAACTCCGGACGCTTGAGGGCGAACTCGACGGTTGTCTTTAAAAAATCAAGTTTATTGCCAATGTCATGTCGTTTTCCTTCGATGCAGTGGGCGTACACATTCTCGCGTTTGAGCAGCAGGAGCAGGGCGTCGGTCAGTTGAATTTCGTTGTTTTTGCCCATGGGTGTCTGTTCCAGCATAGCAAAAATATCGGGCGTCAGAATGTACCGGCCGGCAATGGCAAGGTCCGACGGGGCGTCGGTCAGAGCGGGTTTCTCGACTAGTGTATTCAGTTCCAGAATCCGGTCGTTGATTGACCGTCCGCCCACAATGCCGTAGCGGTTTACCTTATCGTGCGGCACCTTCTCCACGGCAATCACCGAGCCGCCATACTGTTCGTAGGTATCGATTAACTGCTGCGTAACGGGTATCACCGAGTCCATGATGGTGTCGCCCAGGAGCACCGCAAATGGCTCATTGCCAACGTGGTGCCGGGCATAGCGGATGGCATCGCCCAGGCCATTCAGTTCACGCTGGCGAACGTAATGCAGGTTGGCCATGTCCGACAGCCGGCGCATCTCATCCAGCAGTAGCTGATCTTCTTTCTCTTCGAGCCGGATTTCGAGTTCGAAGTTTCGGTCGAAGTGGTCTTCGATCGCCCGCTTACCCTTCCCCGTAATAATCAGAATATCTTCTATTCCCGAATCGACAGCCTCCTGCACTACGTACTGAATGGTGGGGCGGTCGATGATAGGCAGCATCTCTTTCGGCTGGGCCTTGGTGGCAGGCAGGAACCGGGTTCCCAGTCCGGCTGCGGGTATAACGGCTTTTTTGATCATCAGTGAATGAGCGATAAGTAAACAAAGTATGAGCGCTACGTTCGAATTGCCAAAGTAGAGGGGTTTGAACTGAGCGCTTTATTAAAAAACATACGGCTTGATAACCCGGGCATTAATTTTCTTCAGTCCAACGTACAGCCGGTTTAGCATGGCATCATCGCGGTAAAGACCAATGATCGACCCACCTGACCCCGTAAACGAAGCGGACGCTCCGCAGGCCCGCGCCGTGTCGATCAGGCTCCGGTTGCGGTCGCTGATGGTGTAGATACGGGTGCGCAGGTCGAAATTCCGGTTCACGAGTTCGTTTAGCGCGTTGGTATCCTGCCGGCATACGGCATCGCGACCTTCGCGCGCTACGTCGGCAATGGCGTTCATCGTTTCGACCACAAGTTCTTCTCCCTTGAGCCACCGTGCCCGAACGTCGTTATGCACCCGCCCCGACTGCTTGCCCAGGTCAGTGTTGTAAGCGATGTAGAGTTTGGGTAGTAACCGCGGATCGAGCGGTTCATACTGTCCATAGCCCTGCTGCTCTATAATGTCGCGGTTAAAATCCATGTACACACAGCCTTCATAACACTGAATTACACGGTCCTGCAAACCGGCCGTGATACCTAGTTCTTCGGCTTCGGTGGCCAGCACCAGGTTGGGCAGCACTGGCAGTGGAATCTCGATGTTGTAGAATTGCATCAACGCCCGAAACGTAGCAACGATAATGGCGCTGGAGCCCGACAGGCCCACCTGCCGGGGAATGGATGTACTGTAACGAATAGAGAAATTCTGGTTGGGCAGCCGGAGGTGTTCTGCTTCGCAGTATTCAGCAAATTTTTTGATGGCGGCTTTTAACAGCGGCACCCCCCCGTGGTAGCCAAGTGTGCTGACGGCATCGCGCCGGTGATGCAGGCTTCGAAACACGTTGGTATCCTGCGGTTGCGGTTCAATATGCAGTTCAGGCGATGGATACAAAGTCACTGACGCGCCAAAATTACGGACGCTGATGGCGATGGTTTTGCCAAAAAAGCCATCAGACGGGTTGCCAAACAGGCCCGCCCGGGCATAGGCACGAGTTTCGATGAGCAAAGTAAAGAAATGTAATGCGGTCAGCGAACCGCAGGTCAGTTTAAGCGGGAGATTCCACCGGGGCAAGTTTACGAAACAAAGGCGGACTGCCGTTCCCTCTTACCCATAAAAAAGCGACCGGAATAGCTATTCCGGTCGCTGGCAGGTTGTATATAAATTTAACTATGCTGTCTGATGGGACGCCTTACTTAACATCCACTTTATCTTTTCCGTCGTAGCCTTTATTGTGCGGGTCATACCCTTCGTTCGGATTATCGCTATCCTCAAGGTACGTAGCATCGCCCCGGTGAAAGAGCGCGTCATCAGATGGATTCTCGGCCACCTGATTCAATTTATTAGCTGCGTCATCGCTCATCATTTGGCCTTTAGGCTGGTCGGAATCGTTGACAGCGGCCGGATTTACTTCCCATTCCTGCGTTGTGCCCAGGCTCTCCCCTTT
>JAQBNX010000792.1 GCA_028288385.1 Spirosoma sp. | reverse complement strand
TCCCGTTCGAGGATGCCCCGGCCGACCGCTTCCGCCGACATTTTTATGCCCACGTTCGGCTCGCCGCTCGACCCGTAATACTCGCGGTAGACCACGGCCGTGCCGGCGGGGAACTCCGTGGTGCCGTCCGCTATCGCGATCCACAGGCAGCAGAAGGGCTTCGCCGAGCCCCAATCGAAAGCCCGGAACCTGGTCCAATGCTTCGGCAGGGTGCGCGGCCGGATGACGTGCAGATCGGTCGTGAACTCCGGGAAATACGCCCCGGTGACCACGTTCCAGTCGCCTTCGAGCATCGCGCGAACGAGCTCCGGCGAGCCCATGCCCGCCAGCCGGCCGGCGTAATGCGGATCGGCTGCCATCAAGATCGCGTTGTCTGTCAGCTTCGACGGCACGAACATGCGGTCCATGCCCGTCACCTTGTCGGTGATCGGCACGAAGCCGAGCGGAGCCGGGTCGATGAACAGCGCCTTGACCCACTGGTGGCCGACGCCGCCGGGGTTGGCCGAGCAGCGGATGCGCTTCGTGGGCACCGCCTTGGCCGAGCGGAGGCGCGACCGCATGTAGCGATAGGCGAACGCGGTCGGCCACTGCGTGAGCTCGTCCCAACCGATCCAGGCATACGAGTGGCCCTGGTAGCGGGTCACGTCCAGATCCCGCTCTAGGTAGCGCATCCGCAGCACGGCCCCGTTCCGCCAGCGCCAGAGGCTATCGCCGGAGTACCAGCGCGCCCCGGTCTGCGGGTAGATTTCGTGCGAGCGGCCCACCAGTTCTTCGAGCTCGCGATACGTGCGCCGGAAGATCACGCCGCGCCAGGCTTCCGCGTAGGTCGACACGTCCTGCAGGAAGTCGCCGAGCAGGAAATCGCTCTTGCCGCCGCCCGCGCTGCCCCCGAACAGGATTTCTGGGCACCAGTCGGCCGAGATCGCTTCGGACTGCGGGCCGGGTTGAGCGGCCCATGCGAAGCCAAGAGCCGACATGGATTAGTCAGCCACTCCCGCGGCCGGCGCCAGGAGCAGGCGAGCGGCGTCGAGCTCGCGCTGCCGACGCGCCACCCAATCCTCGCGGGTCTCGCGCGGAGGACGGTCGACCATCGCCACGGTCTCGATTGGCCCGCCATCCGGGCCGGAGTGCTCGACGGTGCTGGTCTCCTTCCAGCCTGCGCGGACCTTCATCCAGAAGATCATCGAGGCCGTGTCGCCCTTCACCGCCTTGTTGAACAGGGTTTGCGCGACGCGGGCCGTGGCCTTCGCCTCGCCGCTCTTTAGCTCGGCTTCGAGGTGCTTCCGCAGCGTGGGCTCGGAGCAGCCGAGGATGGTAGCGATCTGGCGGTGCGGCAGCCCGAGGCCCGAGAGAGCTTCGGCCTGTTCGCGTTGCTTGGCCGTGAACGCCTTCTGTGGGCGCCCGACCGGCAGTTTTGCGGCCATGTGGATCAAGCCTCGATGTGCTGCAGCTGCATTCCGTAGTTGTTGACGCCCGGCTGGATCTTGGCGTCGGAGCGCAGCAGAGGGACGTTCCGCCTGAACTGGCTGTAGTCGACGTGGTGGTGCCAGCGCCCGAACTTCCAGACGAGCTTGGACACGTCGGGGTGGAGCCGAACCTGCATCTGGCTTTTCGGCAGGGTGCCATCCTTGGCGTAGAAATCGGCGTGGTTGCCGCCCTTCACCGTCTGGGTGGGCATCTTGTATTGCAGGAAGGCGTTGAACTGCACGGTGCAGAGCCCGGCCTTGAGCATCATCAGCGACAGGTCGGTGTCCTCGTTGTAGCGCCCGCGCCAGCGGAACGGCACGTCATTGCGGATCAGGTTGCAGGAGTAGATGCGCGTGTTGAGGACGAACGGCGGCCACGCTTTCTTGCGCGGGGCAAACATGAAGTATTGCGGCCCGGCCATCGCCACGTTGCGGTAGCGCAGCACGAAATCTTCCATGCACCGGAAGATCGTCCCGTCAGTCACCGGCACCTTGAGGTTGCGGTTCAGCCGGAAGAAGCCGCGGATGTTGTCGTCCATCACCCAATGCCATTCGGCCCCGGAGGCGATGGCGTGGTCCCAGACGAAGTTGCGCGCCGGGCCTGGCCCCTTGCTTTTCGTGTCGCCGAGCTGGTCGCAGGTATTGTAGTCGCGCTGATAGGCCGGATCGAGCACCAGGATTTTGCGCCGGTCGATCACGGCCGCGTAGGCTTCGAGCTCCTGACGCTCGACCACGATGTGATAGGGCACGCCCATATCTTCGAGGTATCGGCTGGTGAGCCGGCTATCGGCGCGACCCTTCGACACGATGTAGAGCGGAAATCTAGGGTTCACCGGAGTATCGCTTGTCCATGTAGCGTTCATCTTCGATTGGCGGGTGCCACGTCGATTTGGTGCGCTGCGTCATCTGCTGGCCGAGCAGTTGCGCGAATTCCGCCAGCGCCGCCGCATCCTTGAAGTGGACGACGACGTGGTGCCACGAAGTCACGTCGGGCTGCTCAAACTCCGGCATTCCATCCCAGGCCGCTTCCTCGTCGAACGGTGGCGCGTCGATGCCCTCGATCTCGTCGACGGTGAAGCCTGCTAGGCCGATGTCGAAGCCGTCATCCTTCAGCCCCTTGAGCTCGATCCCCAGCAGCTTGTCGTCCCAGCCCGCATTGAGCGCCAGCCGGTTGTCGGCGAGCACGTAGGCCCGCTTCTGGGCGTCGCTCCAGCCGCGCGCCACCATGACGGGCACATCCACAAGCCCGAGCTTCTGAGCCGCCAGGACGCGCCCGTGTCCTGCAATGAGGGTGTTCTGCTCGTCGACGAGAACCGGAACCGTCCAGCCCCATTCGCGGATGCTTGCGGCGATCTGCGCCACTTGCTCGTCGCTGTGGGTGCGGGCGTTCCTGGCGTAGGGCACAAGCGAAGCAACCGGGCGACGCTCGACAGCATCGGCCGGCCAGGGTGCCTCTTTATGCACGCAAGAAATCTCCCAACACGAAAAAGCCTCCCGAGGCTTTCACCTGGGAGGCTTCGGGCGCACCTGTGGCGCCGGGCTGACTATCGTTTCAGAAAATCTCCTTTGTCAACAAGATTGTAGCGACGTTGCGAGGTGGGTTCGGAAGGACTGGCGGGGTGCAGGGGCGTGAGCCCCTGTTCGCGCGATTTTTTTTCGTCATCAGGTTCTAGACTTAGGCTTGCTTTTGATAATCGGCAGGATCAGCCCTGCAGCCACGAAAGCCAGAAGGGCGAAGCTACCCACGCGGCAGAGCAGGGAAAACCCCGCCCACAGCCAATCGTCTGAGATCATATGCAGCACTTGCGACACTCCTACGGCAGGACGAGAACGGACACGACGGCGACGCCGGCCGGGATGTCCATGGCGCGCACTTTGGCGCGGGCCCAGGCTTCCGCTTCCCGCTTGAGCATGGAGCCGGGCGAGAACATCACCTCTGCGGGCCGCTCGGCCAGGGCGAACGCCCAGGAGCCGCGACCGCGCGGCGCGCACCCATGGCTGTTGCGAAAGGGCCGGGGATCAAATTCGACGCGAACGGCGTGTGCCATGGTTGAGCTCCCCTTAACCGTGCTTCGCTTCGATCTGGTCGGCGTAGGCGTTGGCGACCTCCATCTGCGGCTCCAGAGCTTCGGAGTAGTCGTTGACGACCTCCCAGGGCTCGTTGCCGTAAACGAAGTAGACACGGCCGACGCGCTTCCCATCCGCCCCGATCACGATCAGCGTGTCGTCGTCGACGGTGCGGAGCGCGGCGAGGATGTCCCGCTGCGTGCGCGAGCGGTGGACGGTGATTTCTTCGCCGTCGTGAACCGAGAGCAGGAAGCCCGCGCCGATCATGGTCGCGACGACCTTACGCACGACGCTGAGCTCCAGGGCGAGCCGCTTCGTGTTGGCGGTCTGAGCGGCGGTCTGGGTGAGAGTGGAAACCTGCATGTTTGAGCCCTCTAGCTGCCGGCGGGGTCGATCCCCTTCCGCATGACCTATTCTAGTCATATACCTTTCCCGGTCAACTATAATCTATCTACTTGCCCATTATTATTAGGCTTTGCATCGGATCGTTGCCCTTCCGCTCGCGGCTTTTCGTCGGCCGTCCGGTTGGCGTTGAGGAAGTCGACGAGCAGCGGGCCGAGCCGGGTGACTTCTTCTTGCGTGCCATTCAGGCTCACCATGGCGTAGTGGCTGGGCCTGCCGATCTGGCGGATGTCGTCGCCCTGCTGCCAGATGAAATCCAGCTGCTGCTCGAACATATCGCCGATGCCTTTCCTGCGATGGCAGATCTGTTCAACAAGCCGCCACCGCTTCTCGCTGCTGCCTTGACACAATACCCGCATGTCAGTTCCCTAACTTCCAAAGCTTGAGCGCCCGCAGCGCCCGGAGCCGCGCGGCGACTTCATCGCGCGTGGCCTTGCTCCATCCACGCAAACGCGACGGCCCGAGCATCCGCCGGGCCGTCGCTTCATCCTTCGCCGAGAGCTTCGGCGGTTCCCATTCCCGCTTATCCGTCACACCCTCACCCCTTCCGACCAATCCTTCGCAACTGCTATCGCCGCCGCGCGCTTCCACCCGAGGCGCCAGCAAGCCTCAATGTCACCCCAGCCATAGGACGGCGCGACGCAGGGAGCGCCCGCCGCATAAGCCGCCGCGCCCGCTGCCTTGGCCTCGACCTTGATCTGTTCGCGCTCAACCTTCGTCA
>JAQBNX010000641.1 GCA_028288385.1 Spirosoma sp. | reverse complement strand
CTAATTCAGATCACCCACAAACCGTAGTACAGGATCGAACCATTTATGAAGATGCGGCCATTTTTGCCCGTAATTTGCACGAGACTGGTTGCATGTCCAGCCGCGACTATCAGACCTACCGGGACTTGTTTGAGAATATGGTGAGTCTGGTTCACCCGCCTGACCTAATGATTTACCTGCAGGCCGACCTACCCAAACTTCGTGAACAGATCCGTAAGCGCGGTCGTTCGTTCGAGCAGTCCATCAGCGACGAATACCTAAACAGTCTTAACCGGCTCTACGAAGAGTTTATCCTAACGTACCGCGAAGGAGACTTACTGATACTGGACGTCAATGAGACAGACTACACGGGGAATCCCGCCGATTTTGCCCAGGTTATACGTCAGGTAGATGCCTGGATGGGAGCGCTGGCCCGTAAGGGTATGTAGCGTTTGGTTCCGTTTTTAGGTATTGTCATTGACTGACGGGGATATACTTCGGCAACCAAAACGATTTAAACCACTAGTCATAAATGCTTCCCGCGGCCTGCTCAACCAGCCCCTTAGGCAGCAGCCACGCCATCAGTTTGCCCAATTTATTGACCGTACCCGTCACCACCTCGGCCTTACGGGCCAACGTAGCATCAACTGACAGCCGGGCTACATCCGTGGCCGTCATGTTCACCCGTTCGGCGGCTTTGAGTCCTTTTTCGCCAATCTGTGCCCGCGTCACAAAAGCGGTGTCGGTAGCACCGGGACATACGCAGGTAACGGATACCGGTGTACGTTTTAACTCCTGCCGCAACCCCCGGCTAAACTGAAGTACAAACGCTTTTGAAGCTGCATAGAGGCTAAGACCCGGCACGGCCTGGTAAGCCGCCGAACTGCCAATGTTGAGGATATAGGATTTGGATTGTTGCCGGAGCAGGGGCAGAAACAGGTAGCACAGTTTCACCAGCGTTTCGTTGTTCACCCGGAGCATGTCCAGGTGTTGATTCAGCGAATGCCGCTCGAAGGGTCCGCTCAGTCCATAGCCTGCGTTATTCACCAGCATCTGAATCTGAAAGCCTTGCTGAATGCACCAGTTATAAACCTGCTCAGCGGCATTGGCTTCGGCCAGATCAACGGCCAGATACGTAGCGTCGACACCATAGGTTTTGGCTAGCCGCTGTGATTCTTGCAGCAACAGCGGCTCGGACCGGGCCACTAGCACTAGATTGTATTGTCGGCGGGCCAGTTCTTCAGCAATGGCTAGTCCAATGCCTTTACTGGCTCCCGTAACGATGGCGTAGGCCATGAATTGACAAAATAGAGAAATAATAAAAAAATCCCTGTAAATCATGATTGGCTGACGTGTCTTTAACAGAGCGTCAGCCAATCATGATTTACAGGGCCAGCTACCAGCCTAAATATTGACCTTTGAGATAAACCGGTGATAAAATGGCGTCTTGCTGTTCTCGTCTTTAGGCATGTATTTTCCCGTTACGACCGGTACGTACATTACCCGCCGACGGCTGGCTTCACCAACATAAGGCGACTGCTGCGCCCGGTGCCAGATGCGTCCGTCGTGAACCGACAAATCGCCCGCATTCATGTCGAAGCCGATCTCGTGTTTATCAGGGTCGTTGTCTACAAAGTATTTCTTGCGGAACAGCATTTTGAGTAGACCCTGCTTATGGGTGCCCGGAATGACGCGCAACCCACCATTTTCGTAGGGCGTCGCGTTGAGGTGGATACCCACGTTCAGCATGGGCATGATCCGCTGACCAAGAAAAATGTCGCGCGGGCTGTCAGTGTGCCAGCCCATCTGCGAAAACTTACTATTAGGCGTCCGTAGATAGTGATTCATAATCAGCCCGTCTTTCTCAATCTCGGCGATACGTCCTTCGTAGGGCTGAAGCAGGTCGACGGCTGCCTGAAGGCGGGGGTCCTGCAAAAACTCGTGCAGGACACTGCTGTGCTGCGAGAGGAAGCACATTCGCTGTATCATGGCATTGCCAGCCTCATCCTGACCAAACTTCAACGGAACCCCGTTAATCTTATCACGACCTTCGGCCAGCCATTCTTTCTCGATACGGTCAACTTCGCTGATGAATAAACGGACTGTTTCGGGATTGATGAAGTTACGGAAAACGATAACCCCATTCTTATTGAAAAACTGGCGTTGTTCCGGTGTGATGGTTTCGCCCAGCGTAAAGGGCGGCAAGGTAATTTTGCTCATATCGGTGGTTTACAAGTCGGGTCGATTCGCTCAGGCTAATCAGCAATACCACCCAGTTGTGCTGAAATGGCTGCTTTGGTAGCATTAGTCCCCAAATCTACAAAATTTACAATTTTTGGCTTATAGTATCGCAATTTAATTAATGCGACTTTAATAAACGGTCATTATTATATCAGTGACAGTTTCTGGTGATAAACGGGCACTTTTGGCAATCACTCATTGAAAAGCCGGGCTACGTAACGATCTAATTACTCTTGGCCGGGCCAAGGAGTGAATCTTGTTTTTGCACGTCTTCTACGTAGTTCCAGCCACTCAGCGCAATTCGTTTGCCGAGCCAGTAGAGCGGATACGTGAAGACAAATGCCCCCAACACATCGATGGTGTAATGGACATGCTGCATCAACAGCAAAAAACCGACCAAAAGTGTACCGATCAGCGTGAAGAACCGGTCCCACCGCCGACGCAGGCTCAAAAATATCAGGAAGATGCTGGACGTATGGCCTGAGTAAAAAAGGTCTTTGGTGATGTACGTCTTGCCGTAGAACGCGTTGCTGATGGGGTCGATCAGGGGAATGAGTCCAACGGGTGGGTTTAGAGGAAACAGGTTGATGGTCAGCATCCGCGACAGGCTCACCAGGATGTAGCCGTACGTGAAGAGCATGAACACAGCCGGACCGCGCCGGGCCCGTATAATAATCAGTAATGCGGATGCCCAGATCGTCGCAAAAATATACAGCGATACATCCTGGGGGGGTAGTTGGTCGAGCACCAGGTCGTTCAGAACAGGGCCAGTATGCCGCTCGATGCTCTGGAAAAACCCGGGGAACGTCATCAGCAGGGCGATAGTGCCCAGCAGACCGATGAAAAATTTCCAACGAAAGACCGGGTGCTGCCAGGCTGTATGCCAGGCCAAATTACCGGTGGGATCAGGAGAAAGTAAGCCCATTTGTCATCTAAAAGGGCTGTAAAGGTACGGTAAGACTCGGGCATACGCCAAATATAAGTTTATGCTCATACCATCAGCAACCGCCACACGCCCGATAGCAATAGCAGGACCAACCCTACCGGCGTGAGAACTTTCCAGCATAGGCGCATCATCTGATCGACCCGGAAGCGGGGAAATGTCCAGCGTACCCACATCTGTACCAACACGATAAAGTACACCTTTGATAAAAGCCAGAAACCACCTGTCAGGTTACCCCAGATGGTGCCCGGTGCGCCACTGGTCCAGTCGGCGAGCCTGATTGGTCCCAGGTTAGGCAGGGGCGTATTCCAACTTCCCAGAAATAACACTACACCCAGGAATGACACCAGCAGCATCATGGCGTATTCGGAGAGATAGATTAGGGCAAACCGCATGCCTGAATATTCGGTGTGAAACCCACCTACAATCTCCGATTCGCCTTCGGGCAGGTCGAACGGGGCACGGTTGCTCTCGGCCAGTGTACAGATGAAAAAGATGACGTAGGACACCAGCAGGAGGGGGCTTCGCCCGATATTCCAGGTAAAAATGCCGCCCCAGCCCGTTACATCAATGTTCAAAGCTTTCAAACCAAACAGGTAATTATGGCCGGTTGTGTAAATGCCCTGCTGAAAACTAATCTCCTGCAAATTGAGCGTCTGTCCAATCATCACAACAGACAGGATGGTGAGGCCAAGCGGTATTTCGTACGAAATAATCTGCGCCACCGACCGCATCGCGCCAAACAGCGAATACTTGTTGTTCGAACCCCAACCCGCCATCAGAATACCCACTACGTCGAAGGAGACAATGGCCATCAGGTAGAACACACCCACGGCCGCACTAGACCCCTGCAAGTCGGGCGTGAGGGGCAGTACCGCAAAGCCCGCGAACACCGACGCGAAGATGATGGCCGGTGCCAGTAAAAATAACCGCCGATCGGCCGCCGTTGGCACGATGTCTTCTTTCTGTAACAGCTTCAGCAGATCGGCAAAGAGTTGCAGCAACCCCCACTTGCCGGTTTCCATAGGCCCCAGCCGGTCCTGCATGAACGCCGACAGTTTCCGTTCGGTGTAGACACCAACGATTACGAAACCAGAGGCCATGGCGAGGAAGATGGGGAGGGCAAGCACGTCTTTAGCAATTGATTAAACTTAATTATGATGAGTAAAGAATGACGTCCGGGAAACGCATGGCTAATCGTTCTTAACCGCCACAGCAGACCCTTCATCACTTAAATTAAAACTCAGCCTGCTTTGGGGCTCTTGGGAAAGGGATTACGTCGCGAATATTGCCCATCCCCGTCACGAATAAGACCAGCCGCTCGAAACCAAGTCCGAAGCCTGCGTGCGGGGCCGACCCGAACCGACGCGTATCCAGGTACCACCACAGCGCATCCGGCTCAATCCCCACTTCCTGCATCCGCGCGGTGAGTTTGTCGAGGTCGTCTTCGCGCTGTGAGCCGCCAATGATCTCACCAATTCCCGGAAATAAAACATCCATCGCCCGCACAGTAGGACCCGGAGCTGCTCCCGACTCGGTGTCCTGCTTCATGTAGAAAGCCTTAATGTCGCGCGGGTAGTTGGTCAATATCACCGGTTTCTTGAAGTGCTTCTCGACCAGGTACCGCTCATGTTCCGACTGTAGATCGACTCCCCAGCTAACCTCGTATTGAAACTGCCCTTTTTTTGCTGGTTTTGAGTTGATAAGAATTTCGACAGCCTCGGTGTATGTCAGCCGTTCGAATTCGTTGCTGATGACGAACTGGAGTTTTTCCAGCAAACTCATTTCGCTTTGCTCTTCTTTCTTTCTGGTTTTTTCTTCCTCTTTGAGCCGGTTGTCCAGGAAGGCCAGATCGTCGGCACAATGCTGTAAGGCGTACCGTATAACAGTTTTGACGAAATCCTCGGCCAGACTCATGTTGTCTTCCAGTTCGAAAAAGGCCATTTCCGGCTCAATCATCCAGAACTCAGCGAGGTGGCGGGTCGTATTGGAGTTTTCGGCGCGGAAGGTTGGACCGAAGGTGTATATCTTTCCTAGAGCCAGCGCCCCCAGCTCGCCCTCCAGTTGTCCAGACACGGTTAGGTTGGTTTCGCGACCGAAAAAATCCTGGCTGTAATCGACCCTTCCGTCGTCGGTCATGGGCGGTTTTTGGGCATCGAGCGTCGTAACCCGGAACATTTCGCCCGCACCCTCGGCGTCAGATGCCGTGATGATCGGGGTGTTGAGGTAATAAAACCCATTGTCGTTGAAATACTTGTGCACCGCAAAGGCCAGCGCATGCCGCACCCGAAGAATGGCGCTGAACGTATTGGTACGCGGACGCAGGTGGGCAATCTCACGCAGGAACTCCAGCGAGTGCCGCTTGGGTTGAAGCGGGTATTTGTCTGGGTCGGCGGGACCGTAAACGTGGACATGGGAAATCTTCAATTCAATGGATTGCCCGGCCCCCAGTGACTCCACTAACTGTCCTGTAATGGTTACGCAGGCTCCGGTAGTAATAAGTTTCAGGGTATCGTCGGGTAGTTGGCCAGTTTCGGCAACTGCCTGAATGGTATTAATTGTCGACCCGTCGTTAAGGGCAATAAACACCGCGTTTTTGCTTTCACGCTTGGTGCGGACCCAACCTTTTATGGTGACTTCAGTACCGGGGTGTGCCGTTTTTAATACGTGTTGAATGGATTGATAACTCATGCTGGAGCGGCAATAGGATGGTAATTACGGGCGCAAAAATAGGCATTGTCGCGTGAATCGTTCTGAGAGATTTGTAAATGCTGGCTGCTACCACGTCAGGTCGGTGGACCACTGAT
>JAQBNX010000636.1 GCA_028288385.1 Spirosoma sp. | reverse complement strand
TAAGGGGGTAGGGAATAGGAGAATTTCAAAAAACCTCAACTTTGTGAACCGTTGCCCAGCTTTATACGCATGTTGCCAAAATTAAGGGGGGTATGAGTTTTCTGTTACTCATGGAAATTTTGTTTCCTATTTGTTACTCACTATTCATACTACCTTGTTAATGAGTTAGTTATAGGGTTATTTTGTACCCGCTCCTGGGGGGTACTGCAGATCCTTGTAACCTACTGTCCAACAGTGGATTGCAAGGATTTATTTTTTTACCGGAGCCTTATTAAGACAAAACCAAAAAAGTATCTTATTTAGACTTTCGTTTGAGTTTTTAAAACACTTAGCCATAAGGACAATTTATAGCTATAAATTGGCTGATCTTAAGCTCGTAAGTATAAAGTCTAAAATGCTGTTTAAAATGGGTGCTAACCTTAGAAAGTAGAATCAGCTAAACATGTGAGTTAATCCAACCACCGAAGCGGCTTTACCCGTCATAACTAACCTCTTCGGTGGCCCGGTGATTTTGTTGGCTATACTCCTCGGTGAGAAGTTATTGAATAAATACTTGCAAATAAAAAGCAGCACATGTATTCGCTGTGATCTATTCTAACCCCCTTGTTGCAAAGAATAAAACATGGCTATCAAGGGTGTTTTGCTAAATCATAAACTTTCTGTCCTTTATGTAATTACTATTTCCAGAGAAGGCGTAATAGTAATACTTGGGAATAACTCAACAGTTAATGGTTAACCTTACTGTACACCATTATTGAGCAACTTTACTTCTTTAGTAATAGCTTATTTATTATACAGATAATTTAATTATAAGTAAGCTAATGAGACGATCCTGTTAAATATACTTTTATTGACTATCTTAACTAACTATATTGGTATACTATCGAGACATATTTTAGTTCATCCTGCTGACTAAAAGCCTGGCAGCCGTTACCACTATTGTTTCTTATACTTAGTCATATATTTAATTAAGTACGCTAATCTTTTCTCACTACTTACTATCTAACTCAAAACGAGTGAAAATAAATGATAAAATTAGTGATGAGCTTGGTGCTGTCGTTCTTACTGGGTGCCAAATTAACCCCGGGCATTATGGCGCAAACTCCCAAAGGGTATATGTTAGGGGACGCGGTCGCTAATTTCCAGGTTAAAAATGTGGATGGCCGCGTCATCACCCTGGCTGATTATCGTTCACAAAAGGGCCTGATCGTCGTGTTTACCAGTAACCACTGCCCATTCTCAAAAGCGTACGAAGACCGGCTCATCGCGCTCGACCGTATGTTTGCCCCGCAGGGTTATCCAGTACTGGCCATTATGCCCAATGACCCCACTATTTACGAAGACGATTCGTTCGATAACATGAAAATCCGGTTTCGCGATAAAGGTTACTCGTATCCCTATGGTATGGACGTTACGCAGGTAGCCAGCATGTTTGGAGCGACCCGGACTCCACAGGTATACGTATTGAAGCAGACGAACGGACAGTTTATTCTTGAATATGTTGGTAGCATTGATGATAGTCCACAGGATAACGGGAGTGTGAAACGCCGGTATGTAGAAGAATCGGTTGGTAACCTGTTGGCTGGCCGCCCTGTGCCGTCACCCATTACCAAGCCGATTGGATGTGCGATAAGAAGCAAATGAAATCACGTCTATTAATAACTGCCTGGCGTCTGAACTGTCTTGTTAGTGCTACGTTGGCATAGCGTTTGTAGCTCTTTGCATGAATCAAACTACACAACTCTATTATGAAAAAGACTCACCTGATTTTAACCCGTTTTAAGAATATTGCCGGAACAGCAATGTTGGTTGCTTCGCTGGCCTTGCTGCAAGCCTGTAGTTCGGATAATAAGAAAGAGTCACGTACTGAAGATGCCCTAGAAAATACTGGAGACGCAGTAAAGGCCGATGCCAACGACGCTAGGCTTGAAACTAGTGCTGACATGAATGAAGCAGGTAAGGATTTTGAACGGGAGCGACGGGAGGCCGTAGCCGATATGAATGTCCAGAAAGATAAACTGGATGCCAAAATTGAAAAAATGAAAGCCGATATCAACCGTGAAGGCCGTGAGGCCAAGGCAGACTCGAAGCAACAACTGGCCAAACTCGAAGCTCAACGCAAAGACCTGGGCAACGATATCGATAAGGCGCAAAATGCCACGGCGGCTGCCTGGAAAGACATCAAAGCGGGCTTCAAGAGCGCTGGCAGAAGCATTGGTAAGGCATTTGATAAAGCTGAAGATAAAGTGGACCCGGACGGTAAGGACGATTAGATTATAAATTTCATTTAAACATAGAACGGCCCAATCACAGTAGTGACTGGGCCGTTCTATGTTTAAATGAAACGTGGCATATTTTCTACAAATCTGTTGACTGGCAAACTAGACAGTATAATGATATTACCATAAGGTTGGTGTCGATCTGACTAATTGCTATTATCTTAATTATACCCAATCGATTACCTGATATGCTGGTTTAGTTCGTCAGAATTCTGGCAACGGTACTATCAGTGCGCGTCTCTGGTAGGAGAGGTTGGCCACCATAGTACGGTTAAAACAAGCGGACTCCACACCCGTTTTAGTTGTTATGTCTATCGCTACCATATCTGTCTTTCGTTATAAACCACTCGCCAGATTCAGCGCTTTCGCTAATATGGGCCGTGTGCTCTTGCAACCGCTGCAAGCCAACGGATTGACGTTTAGTAAACTAATGGGTAGCGGTATTAACTTCGGCCTAATTCCCGATTTCTCGACCTACGTATTCTTCGGCGTCTGGAATGACAATAAAACTGCAGGGAACCTTCCTAAAACCGACCTGTATCAACACTTAAGTGAGGGAACCGAACAAAGGGCTACGCTTTATCTTCAACTTCAGCGCGCACACGGTCTCTGGGATGGACAAGACCCTTTTTCGGCTAATACAGAACAGCCAGGTCAGAGCCGTCGCCCATCAATATCGGCTCATGATTCTTTACCAACTAATACAACAAATAACCCAGTCGCTGTCCTCACCCGCGCTACAATTCGTACCCGCGCTCTGCCCGATTTCTGGCGTTACGTCCCGCTAGCTCGTCAACGCCTAACCGACCAAGCCGATAACCTGCTGTTTGGCATTGGGATAGGCGAGGTACCCATTGTGCAGCAATGTACCGTCAGTGTTTGGCGTAATCCGGCCGCCATTGAACGATATGCCTACCGACAGAGCGGCCACAAAGAGGTAATACGGCTTACCCGCGAGCGGAATTGGTACTCCGAAGAGTTATTTGCCCGATTTAGCGTACTACGAGCGGAAGGAGATTTGTTTGACCCAATACGTCGGTTGATATCCTGAATCTAACCAGGCATTTGCTTGTATTCCAGCGAGGAAAATTGTTATTTTGCGGGCTAAATTGTACGTAAAAAGCGAAATGTCTGTCATTAATAAGATCAGAGAACGTTCGGGACT
>JAQBNX010000613.1 GCA_028288385.1 Spirosoma sp. | reverse complement strand
TGCCGTACTTTTACGGGTTACTTAGTCATGACCCCAAGCATCCGCGACATCGCCTACCAGCTCCGGCAGGGACATCTTATTGCCCTGGCCGACGAAACAGGCTGGTCCATCGTGGCCGACCCGACGCACGACAAAGCCGTTGACGCTTTACTGACCCTCTTACCCGCCATGCCTGCTGGGTTATACCCTACGTTACTGATCATGAACACCGATCAGTTGGGTATGTATGTGGCCAAAGTTCCGGATGTGGCTTATGACCTGGTTGAGTTTGCCGAAGACCCGCTAACAGTCATTTATGAACACGGAAAAAACGTGTCGATGCGGTTATGGACATCCGGAAACCAGCCTGCTCAAACACCAGTCGAAGTAGGTGAACTGGCCGTCAGGCGGTCGTTGAATGAGGACGTACAGCGGTTGATCGGCAGCTTCAGCCGCGGATTACTGACCATCCCGTTCGAGTCGCTCTCACTGCCAGCATCGGTTGTGGGTAGCTACGCTGAGCAATACGGTACGTTGCCGGGAGTGCCCAAACGGCCCCGCATATTGTGGCTGGCTGTCAACGGTACCATCAAGTTTATCAGAAAATAAGCATGAATTTCAGGGATACGCTGGATAAAAATCCCATTTTTGACCGCATCTCCCAGGAAGCGGCTACACTCGGTGTACAGGCATACGTCATTGGCGGGTTTGTGCGCGATCTGGTACTGGGCCGCCCATCGAAAGACATTAAAGACATTGATGTAGTATGCCTTGGGAGTGGTATTGCCCTGGCCGAAGCTGTGGGCAAGGCCCTCCATACTAACGTTTCCGTGTTTCCTAACTTCGGTACGGCCATGCTGAAGACCATGCTTGACGGACAGTTGTGGGAAGTAGAGTTTGTTGGTGCCCGCAAAGAGTCATACCGGAGCGATTCGCGCAAGCCCGTGGTAGAAGATGGTACGCTCGAAGATGATCAGAACCGCCGGGACTTTACCATCAACGCCATGAGTATTAGCCTGATGCCGGCAACGTTTGGCGAGTTAATTGACCCGTTCGACGGGGTCAAAGACCTTAAGCGAAAAACGATTCGTACACCCCTGAGTCCTGACGTAACCTTCTCCGACGATCCGCTGCGCATGATGCGGGCCATCCGGTTTGCCTCACAGTTGAACTTCGATATCGAACCTGATACGTTCGACGCCATCGTGCGCATGAGTGAGCGGATTAGCATCGTATCGCGGGAACGTGTTACCGACGAGCTAAACAAAATTATCCTATCGCCCACGCCCTCTTATGGATTTAAACTCTTGTATCATGCCGGTTTGCTAGAGCGCATTTTTCCCGAGCTGATTGCGCTTAAGGGTGTTGAGACCATAGAGGGCAAGGGGCATAAGGATAATTTCTACCATACGCTGCAAGTACTTGACAACGTAGCAAACCGCACCGACAAGTCTCCCCAGTTAACTCAAAATGAACTATGGCTGCGCTGGGCAGCACTGCTCCACGACATTGCCAAACCGGCTACCAAGCGCTTCGATCAGCGCGTCGGCTGGTCGTTCCACGGGCATGAGGATATGGGCGCTCGTTGGGTTCCGGGCATTTTTCGGACGATGAAACTACCGCAGAATGAGCACATGCGCTACGTGCAGAAACTCGTGCGGCTACATTTGCGGCCCATTGCCCTGACCAAAGAGCAGATTACTGACTCGGCCCTGCGTCGGCTACTGGTTGATGCGGGCGATGACCTCGATGGTCTGATGGCCCTATGCCGGGCTGATATTACCTCAAAAAATTACGAAAAAGTGCAGAAACACCTGCGCAACTTCGACCGGGTGGAACGCAAACTGCACGACCTTGAAGAACGCGATAAACTCCGTAACTTCCAGCCGGTGATTACGGGCGAACTGATCATGGAAACGTTCGATCTGCCCCCGTCCCGGGAAGTGGGTGAATTGAAAACTCTGATCCGCGAAGCAATACTGGACGGTCTCGTCCCCAATGCGCTGGACGCTGCCTTTCCTTTTCTGGTAGACGAAGGCCGTAAACGGGGCCTGACTCCCGCCAAACAAGTTTGGGAGTTGAGCACCAATCAATCAATCGGCGCCGATAACGAAAAACCTGTTTAGCACTTTTGTGTTTGTGTGTTTACGTGGGCAAGCGTTTCACAGAAAGTACGTAACACACCTAAACGCTTGCTTATACACTCTACTTTACCGAACAAATGGAGAATAAAACAAATTTCCGTCGCTTTTTTGGCGCATCACTCACCATCCTCGGCGTATGCGTCATCCTGTTTGCGCTGATTGCTTTCCTGTCCGATAAGAAACCCGTTATGGGCCTCACCGTTTCAAAAGGCGAAGCCATTGCACCGTTCATCGTCGGTATGATCTTTCTTGTGTCTGGCGTGAATCTGGTGCGGGAATCGTAACAAAATGCTGAGCGACAGGTGAAAAAATGGCTTACCACGTTCCTAGCCATCACTCATTTAACCGTTTTTGCCGTTAGCAGCCAGGGGTATGTGTTCAGGGGTTGGGGCAGTCCGTCGGGCTGAATTTGCAGGTACATCAGGTGGAGATGCGTAGGCGAACGGGTTTTATAGGCGTTGAAACCCGTACGACCCATCTCGCCAATTTTCTGCCCGCTCTGTACCCATTGTCCCGGCGCTACGTCCACCTGGTTGTTATGGGCGTAGTAGAACAGCCCGTGAAGGTTGGGATCATAGACCCAGATCCAGTTGCCACCCCGGTAATCGGAGCCGGGTTTCCAGCCGGTTTCAATGCCTACCACCAAGCCACTGCTCATAGCCAGAATGTCGATGGGCTGACCCGTTCGGTCGTCGATACCATCCTGATTACGATCGACTACAAAAATATCCTGAGCCGGGTGGCTTCCCTTTGCGTTATAATCGAAAAGATTAAACCCTTTGCTCCGAAACCCTTCACCGTGGGTACCCCCAATAGCATTGGTGGAGTAGCCTCGTAGCGGAAACGCAAAGTAGCGTCCACTACGTCGCAGGCTGTCACGCTGGAGCGAATCGACCCGGTAACTCTCCATACTCTGGAAACGAACCTGTAACCCGCGCATGATAGCACTGAACCGCATCCGCGCTGAGTCTGGTTGAATCCGTTGCTCCCGAATTTGGGTATATAATGTTTGAAACTGCTGACAGTACGTGTACAGGGCAGGCTGATCGAGATTACTGGTTAGAACCTGCGATGAAGCCACATTCAGCCCTCCCATCAACAAAGCGCCTGCAATACCAGCTATCCGCATAAACCAGGTCCAATCAATCTTCACCACTCGTTTCTTTTTAGGTCAAGCTTTCAAAAATACGGAAAGAAGCGTGACTGGAAAAGAAAATAGGATGCGCTATCTAAACCGGTTGACACCTAAAAATTGGTGTAGTCCACTGGTTAATTAGGTGCCAGATATTTGAAAGCGAATTAGTAAGGACTGATAACTTACTTCATCAATCTGGGTAACAGAACAAGGCCCTAAAAATTCCGCTATTGTTTTA
>JAQBNX010000595.1 GCA_028288385.1 Spirosoma sp. | reverse complement strand
ACTGTCTCACCCTGATGGCTGGCACCGGGATATGGCGCAACGGCTGCTGATTGAGCGAAACGATAAGACTGTTCGCAAAGCTTTAACAGACGTGGTCTTGACGGGTACGAACGCCCTGGGGAAGTTTCATGCCTTATGGACAATGGACGGGTTGAAGATGACCCAGCCTGACCTGCTGTTTCGCCTGGCTTCGGACCCGAACGTACTTGTTCGTACGACCGCCATCCGGCTGCTGGAGCCTTTTGCCAAAGCAGATAAATCGGTGGAAGAAACGCTGGGTAAGCAACTGTTGAGCCAGTCAGAAAAAGCGCCCGAAGAACAAATTCTTCAAATGGCGCTCACGGCTCAGGTGCTCGATCCAACTGTATCGCATCCGCTCTTAACGGGTATTGTCGAACGCCATGGCAATTCTCCCCTAATCCGGGATGCCGTATTGAGCAGCCTCCAGGATGGAGAATTTACCTTCCTCCAGCAGTTGTGGAAAGCCCCTGGCTGGCAGAAGCAGGAGCCAGCGAAAGAGATTTTCGTGGAAATGTTAACAACGGCAATTAGCCGCAAACGAAATACGGATGAACTAACGGCGCTGTTAGCCCTGCTCGATGAGAACAAAGGAGGATTGCGCTGGCAGGAAAAGGCAGTGCTTGCGGGCCTGTCCAATGGAGGCAATTCGAGTAAACTGAAGCCCGTTAAACTGGCATCGGCACCCCGAATATTAACCCAGGCAAAGGGGGTAATTGCCCCAGCCCGGTCAGCCACCCTGGAGTCCCTGTTCGAGTGGCCCGGTCATACGGTTGAGCAAAGCCGTTCGTCCAAAATGAATCCGCTGAACGATGATGAACAGAAGCTTTTCGCTGCCGGTCGCCCGCTTTTCCTGACCACGTGCGCCGGTTGCCACGGTACCGACGGCGCCGGTATAGCCCGATTTGCGCCCCCCCTTATTGGCTCTGACTGGGTGCTGGGCGACACCAAGCGACTAGCCCTGATTCTGCTCCATGGCATGGAGGGGCCGGTTAACGTAGCGGGTAAGGTGTATAATGCACCGAATATATTGACCGTGATGCCTTCTCTATCAACCCTGGATGATGCGTCCATTACGGCTATTCTGATGTATATCCGCAACGAGTGGGGAAATCAAGCAGGTCCAATTGGTAAGCGGGTAGTGGGCGCAACCCGCCTTACCTCACAGGGCCGGGTCATGCCCTGGACCGCCAGCGAATTGAACAAATACATTCTTCAGACTAAAGAAGACAACGGTCAGTAATACGACCTGGCAGTTTAACCAAAACCCTATGATCATGAAACCTGATTCTATGACAACTACACCTGTGTCCGGCGGGCCGATGGACAGACGCCAGTTTTTACAGCGGGCTACTGCTGGCGCTATGGTTCTATCCTTGCCCGATATGCCGTTTCTGGCCAAAGAGATGGGTATGGGCGTAGTGGTCCATTCGTACGGTAACCGCTGGAATTCAAAGGCAGGAAGCAGCAAGTATCCCGGCTTTACATCGGCAATCGATCTGCTTGAACACTGCCATCAGATTGGATCAGCCGGGGTGCAGGTGGTTGTTAAAGACTGGACGGCCGACTTTGCCAAAAACGTGCGCGACAAGCGGGAAAAACTGGGGATGTACCTGGAAGGGTCCATTGGCCTGCCCAAAAAAGCAGACGAGGTGGCGGGGTTTGAGCAGGATGTTATGCGGGCAAAGGAAGCCGGTGCCCAGGTGCTCCGTACCGTCTGTTCGGGTGGACGGCGGTACGAAATCCTTCACTCTGCAGCCGCTTTTGCCGACATGAAGAAAAATGCCATGACTTCATTGACGCTGGCCGAGCCTGTTCTTCGCCGGCATAAGGTGAAGCTGGCCGTAGAAAATCACAAGGATTGGCGCTCGCCCGAACTGGTTGGTATGTTAAAGCAACTCAACAGCGAATGGGTTGGCGCTACGCTTGATTTTGGCAACAACATGGCCCTGGTGGAAGATTCGATGGAGGTGGTTAAAAACCTGGCTCCCTACGTAATGAGTACGCATGTAAAGGATATGGGCGTTGAAGAATACGCAGATGGGTTTCTGCTTTCCGAAGTACCGTTGGGAAAGGGCGTTCTGGACCTGCCCGCTATGTATGCCCTGTGCCGGAAACATAACCCGGCTGTTACGTTTAACCTGGAGATGATTACCCGCGACCCACTGGAAATACCCTGTTTAAAACCCGATTACTGGTCTACCTTCGAAGGCGTACCCGGTGGCGATCTGGCCCGAATGCTCCGCCTGGCCCGGCAGCAGAAATCAGCCGGGCCTTTACCCAGGGTTTCTCAGTTAAGCCCCGAAGCCCGCCTGGCGGCTGAGGAGCAAAACATTCTGGCCTGCCTGGCCTATAGCCCCGCTACGTCAAGTTTAAAATAACACTCAAAACGGTCCAGTATCTTATTTAATGAGTAAAGAAAGACTTCCAGGAATCAATCAGTTTAACCTGAGCGGGCGTGCTGCCATTGTTACGGGTGGATCTAAAGGACTAGGTTTAGCGATGGCAGCCGGGTTGGCGTCGGCGGGAGCCAATGTGATGCTGGTAAACCGAAATGCGGAGGAAGGTGCCCAGGCCGCCGATGAGCTAAGCCGTGACTTTGGTGTCCAGGCCATTTCCTTTCCTGCCGATATTACCAACCAGGCGCAAACCGAAGCCATGGTTCAGGCGGCTATGGATGCGTTTGGGCAAATCGATATCCTAATTAACAGCGCGGGCATCAACATCCGCGGGGCCATCGACGAGGTAACACCCGACGATTTTCGCGCAGTGATGGAGGTAAACGTGCATGGCACCTGGCTGTGCTCCCGAGCCGTAACGCCTTTAATGAAAAAGGCTGGTGGGGGCAAAATTATTAACCTGGCCAGTACGCTTGGTTTAGTGGGACTAGCCAACCGAACACCTTACACAGCCAGCAAGGGTGCCGTGGTTCAGATGACCCGTGCGCTCGGGCTGGAGCTGGCTCCATTCAATATTAATGTTAATGCTATATGTCCTGGACCGTTTCTGACTGAAATGAATCTGGCCATTGCTGATTCGGAAGAGTCGAAGAAGTTCATCGTGGGCGCTACGGCACTGGGACGCTGGGCGGCTCTGCGGGAAATTCAGGGAGCGGCTATTTTTCTGGCCAGTGATGCCGCCAGCTACATGGTTGGCTCCATGCTGACCGTCGATGGCGGCTGGACGGCCAGATAATATTTGTCAATGTGTTTTGCAATTAACGGCCCTGCTTAACCCCATTGGAGTGCCGGCAAACCAGCAATAACAATCTCCCAACCATAATCCTCAACCCTGATATGAATCCGACTGGCAGCACGACCAAACCAACCCGAGTGCGTTATAGCATGTTGGCGCTTGTTTTTGTCAACGTAGTCATCGTCTACCTCGACCGTACAAATATCTCGGTTGCCGGTCCGGCACTTAGCAAAGACCTGGGGTTGTCGTCGGTCGAGTTGGGGTATATTTTTTCCGCCTTTGGCTGGACGTATGCCCTGCTGCAAATTCCCGGTGGGCTAGTCGCCGACCGCTTCGGCCCCCGTATTTTATACGCGTTCTGTTTAATTACGTGGTCCATAGCTACGGTGTGCCAGGGATTTGCGCGCGGCTTTGCGTCGCTTTTTGCCCTTCGGTTGGCAACGGGTGCGTTTGAAGCCCCTGCCTACCCCATCAACAACCGGATCGTGACGAGCTGGTTTCCCGACAACGAACGCGCATCGGCCATTGCTATGTATGTATCGGGACAGTTTATCGGCCTGGCATTTTTGACTCCTCTTATGGCCATGATTCAGCAATACGCCGGTTGGAAAGGGTTATTTATTACGACCGGTTTTGTTTGCATGAGCTGGTCTGTGATCTGGTATTTGTTTTACCTC
>JAQBNX010000585.1 GCA_028288385.1 Spirosoma sp. | reverse complement strand
CGGTTGATTTGGGTGTAGATGATTTGTAGCCGATACTGCGCTGGGTGGCGAATGACTTCCTGAAAAATCGGGTGTTGGTTTGTCCGAAATAATTTAGCCAGATACGCATCGGTCCGCGCCTGACCATACCCGGCAGACAACCAAAGCGATACAATACATACGAGCCCTGTTTTCATACGTTTCCCCCTTATTGAACCAACTGAGCAAACAGCCGGGCGAGTGTTTCGGCCGGATCGACACACAGGCCAGGATGCACCGGCGATGTTTGTACCAGCGTGCTCCGTGCGGCCGTAAGCCAGCGAAACCGCGCGGATGTTGGTAGCTGGCCAATTACTCCCCCCTCCTTTCGACCGGCGCAAATACGCTCGAAAGCCCGCAGGCGTTCCTGCAATTCAGCCATATCCAATTCACACGGAAACGCCCGAAGTCGCTCTTCGGGCAGCATATAAACCGTTTGCAGGAAACCCTTTGCCGAACAATACAGGATGATACCAACGTTCACAAACTCTTCGCGTTCAACGCGCGGTACGACCCGAATCACGGCGTACTCAAACAAGTGCTTTTCTGGCATCATTTGCAGCGTTGACAAAGATTGATGAATTGTCCAGTCGGGTTTCCAGAAACCGGGCATACACCTGACGGCGTTCGTCGGGCGACTCAGCCGATGGGTCGTCTGTCAGCAGCCATTCGTCCGGGATAAGTCTGACAATCGATTGAATACGGTCCGGCGTTAGCAACTGACGAAAATCGGCATCGACAGCCTCAAGTTCGATTGCGCGAGAGAGCAGAACGTGATCTTTTATGGCAGCAAATGGACGACGGGCTTGTTCCTCCCAGGGCTGACCAGAATGGTGAAAATAGAGCGCGGCACCATGATCGATGAGCCACAATTGTTTATACCAGATGAGCATGTTCGTGTTGCGCGCTGTCCTGTCCACGTTTGTTATCAGGCAGTCCAGCCAGACAATCTCCGAGGCCAAGCGGGCATCGACGGCCGTTATGAGCGAATCGAACGTAATGGCCCCTGACAGGTAATGCAGCCCAAGGTTCAGTCCCTCGCTGGCTCGCAGCAAATCCTGAATTTCCTCATCGGGTTCGCTACGGCCAAATGCCGCGTCGAGCTGGGCAAACACAAGTTCGGGAACGCGTAGACCCAGCATTCTGGCCAGCTCACCGGCGATCAGCTCGGCAATAAGTGCTTTGGCTCCCTGGCCTGCCCCGCGAAATTTTAGAACATATAAAAAATCGTCGTCGGCCTCAACGATGGCCGGTAGTGAGCCGCCTTCTCGCAGGGGCGTCACGTAGCGCGTGACGCTGACGGTTCGGAGTTCGGGTTGGCTTGGCAGCACGGGTATGCAATTCAACTATAGAGATTCCGATGTCCTTCCTAAACGTGCCGATTTAAAGCAGTGAGAAGGCCGGGAAAATTAAGGCTAATAAGTGAGAAAGTAGCCGTTAAGAGCAACTGAGGTTATATTACCTAAACGTAACGGTAATCTCTAGTGCAGAATATTAACCATCATTGGCTTGTTTCTCGCGGCAAAGCAAACGGCTTGAAATCATTCGCCAACGCATCAACTTCGATTGTCAACAATAAAAAAGGTCTGACTCACAGACCTTTTAAGAAATTTTCAGGTAAGCAGAACAATTTTACCGAAGCTAACCTTAAGTCCTGCTCATAATTTCTTCCATATAAATTCGGGTTACCGGATTACGTCTCCACGATACCAAATGTGCGTTCGGGCGCCTGGTTTTCCCGTTGCGAAAATTCGGTGGGTGTCAGGTGCGTAAACTCTTTGTAATCCCGTACCAGGTGCTGGTAATCGTAGTAGCCTAACTCAATGGCAATGCTCAGCCAGTCCTTATGGGGCTGTGCATTGCGGAGTCTAATGGTGTTATCGAAGCGGATGATTCGACTGTATAGCTTAGGACTTATGCCCATCCGCTGAACAAAGTTTTCATAAAACTGCCGCGTACTTAAACACGCCTGATTGGCCAGCCAATCCAGGCCGGGCCAATCCAACGACACGTTTGTGGGATTTTGAAGCATGAACAAGCTTACTTTGTCTACTGGCCGAAGGTCTTTTTTGGATTTTCGGATCAGAAAGTGAATGAACTCCTCCACAATTTCAGTCATCCGGGCGTAGGAATCGGTACTGTTCAGCCGTTCGTTAACCAGCCGAATTTCCGGCGCAAAAATAGCTTCAGCATCAACAAACGTATTGGTTAATTCGTGGGCTGGGATACCCGTTAACCGATACAGTGCACCGGGCTGAAACACTACCTGAAACGTAAGGAATTCCCGCCCTACATGCCGATTTGTGACAATAGCCGATTGCCCAATCAGCGCCGAACGGGGTTTTTGCACCTGTTTGCCGGTGTCGATATACTCGATGGCTTCGGTTTGGCGGGTATAAAATGTTAAACAGTGTTCGGGGCGGGGCCAATAAGGCTTGAAAGGCACTTCGGCCGTATCTGGAAACACAAAATGGATCAACTGAAGCAGCCTCACGTATTCACGCAAGGCTGGGCTGGGCAGAAAGTAGCGAATAAGCATCCTACTTCAAGGATAAGGGTGGACCAAGAACTTTCATCCCGTGTTCTAAATGGATCTGCTGTATTTCTTCGTCGCTCGGCTTTCCTTTTATCTGGCTGAATTTGGCGAAGAACTCCTCCATTTTACCAGCTGGCTGTAACGAATATACTAATTTTCCGGAGTCCGACAATTGGGTCCAGGTATGCGGTACATTACGTGCCCCAAAAATTGTATCGCCCGCTTTAACCGTCATCGTTTTGTCGCCAATCTGGAATAAATACTCGCCTTCCACTACGTAAAATGTTTCATCCTGATCGAAATGCAGGTGAAGTGGAGGGCCTACTTTTTCTTTCCCTACATACTCGAACATCGAAAACAGCCCGTCGGTATCTTTCGCTGATACTTTGAGATCGTTGGGATTGACACCCCGGAATGGGGTTCGTTCGCCAAAGCGACTCTCGCCCGCTTTAACGGTAAACGCTTTGCGGACTACTGCCTTTTTGGGCAGCACAGGTGCCGAGACGACAGCAGGCATAGCTGCTAAGGTTGATGTAAGGAATTTTCTGCGTTGCATAACAGGAATCCGCCGGTGCGGATGGTTAAAATGTGTTATGCAAAGTTGTAATAGCGGCTAAACGGGTTAGTGGTAAAAATCGGCGGTTTTCTGATTGGGACATAAACTTCCCCTACCATGCGCCTATTTATGCCCATCCGCCAGTTAATCGCCCGCGCGCCATTAGCTTATAGAGTACTCAGGACAATTGCCTTTTAAACAAGTAATACTGGGAATTATACGCCGTAAATGTTCTTGTCTAAGAAGGCATTACGGAATTTTCCCTTTGGGTCGTATTCCCGCAGCACTTTCAGAAAGTCCGGCCATTTTTCGTACCGTGATTGAAGCGTAGCCGGGGCCATCGTGAACAACTTTCCCCAATGTGGCCGGGCGCCAAATGGAGCCAGCGCCTGCTCGATCTGAGGCAGCACTTTCCTGACCGACGGCCAATCGGGTTTCCAGGTGAAGTGAATGGCCAGCGAGGGTTGTTTGTAGCACGGGCTCATCCACAGATTATCGCCATCTATGGTGCGCAGTTCAGAAATCATCAGATGCGGACTAATAGAGTCGCGCAGCCGCTCAATGGCCAGAATGGCTTCGACCCCGTTACGTCGGGGTACGAAGTACTCAGACTGTAATTCCTTGCCACTGCTGGGCGTGAAGCCCATGCGGAAGTGGGGCATTCGCTCATACCAGGGTCCCGGAACGCCCATTTGCTCGGTGCAGTTTTCGGCCGAGAGTTCGGCAATGGGGTGCAGGTTCTTTTTGGCCAGCGTTGCTCCGTAAAAGTTGGCGGGTACGCGCCTGGCCTGAGCATCTGGCGCTTTGCCGTCTTCAATGCGCTGTTTCAGCCACACTTCACTAATTAGTTTCTTCTGCCAGTCGGTAAACAGGCTAACGCTATAGCCGCTCCCCACAATGGCCTCGAAGTGATTGCTTAGCTGGGCTAGTGGCAGGTTTTCATACACATCCTGCCTCATCCTGAACGTTGGCTCAATGGCGAGTGTAACCTTCGTCATTACGCCCAGACCGCCTAGGTGGACAACAGCCGCCCGGAAATTCTCCCCGTCTTTCCCGCGCGACAATGTTCGTACATCACCCCCGGCCGTAATGAATTCCATGCTCGTAACGGCGGTGGCTAAATTGCCATTTTTAACCCCCGAACCATGCGTAGCCGTAGCACAGGCCCCGGCAACAGAGATATGGGGCAAAGACGCCAGGTTGTGCAGGGCAAATCCTTTGCTATACAGGTAAGGGGCAAGCTGACCATAGCGCATGGCTGCATCGACGGTTACCGTGCGGGCCTTTGCGTCTAAACTGACCACCTGTTCCATGGGTGCCAGCGAAAGGAGGTTGTGCGTACTGTCGGCAATGCTGTTGAAGCAGTGGCGCGTTCCCAGCACTTTCAGGTTTGGGTGCTTTTTGACCAGTTCCTGAACCTGCGCTATCGATTTGGCCGGGAAAAGCCGATCTGTGCTATATTCCAAATTACCGGCCCAGTTTTTCAGCTTATCGCTGGTGGCCCAGCTTACCAAAGGAGATAACATGGGTCCAGCCAGCATAGCGGATGAAAGCTTAATGAAGGTTCGTTTTTTCATAGGCCAGGAAAAGTTACAGGCTAAACTACATCAATTAATTACTAATCCGTCATTTTCGCGGATTAGGTTATTTTAGAGAAATTTATCCTTTATGCCCTTGAAATATATTCTGCTGATCCTGCTGTTGCTCGTGCTCATTATACCCACGGTTCTGTACGTTGGTTCGCTGGATTGGACCAAATCTCACACGGCTCGTGTAGCAGCTCTGCCTCTGTTCAATAAACAGGCTGATACCGGTACGTATCGCTTACGGGTCAACCAGTATGAGTACCTGATTCGGGTAGCCGGGATGCAAAATAAAGGGCCAAACCTTATTCTGCTGCATGGTTTCCCTGAGTCGTCCATTATGTGGGAAGCCCTGGCCCGGCGAGCCGCCCGCGACGGTTATCGGGTGCTGGCCTTCGACCAGCGGGGCTACAGTCCGGGAGCCAGACCAGTGGCCGTTGCTCAGTATAGCATCGACACATTAGCCACTGACGTATCCCAAATTGCCGACGCGGCAGGGTTTACTACTTTTCATTTGGTTGGTCATGATTGGGGAGCTGCCGTGGGCTGGAAAGCCGTTATGAATTTCCCGGAGCGCATTCTAACCTGGACGGCCCTGTCTATTCCCCATTTTGGGGCGTTTCTAAGTGGCGTGATGCACGACCCGGAGCAAAAAAAAAGGAGCAGCTATTTCAGCTTTTTCCAACGCCCGCTTCTACCCGAATTCCTGTTTACATACAATGGACAAAAAGGTTTAAAAAAACTGCTGGCCACCCTGCCCGAATCACACCGGAACGAATACCTGTCGATCCTGGCCGAGCCGGGGGCTCTGACCGCCGAACTAAACTGGTACCGGGCGATGGACGTAAAGGCATTGGTGGCGGGAAAGACGCTTGACCAGCCCGTTATCCGGCCAACGCTGTTTATCTGGGGACGTAACGACTTCGCCATTGCCCCGTCTGTCGTTGCCAAACAGCGACCATTCATGCAGGGACCGTACAAGGAAATTCGCCTTAATGCAGACCACGCACTGATGCAGCACGAAGAGAAGGCCGTTATTGAGGCCGTGATGGTGCATCTAAAAACGGCGAATCCCTAAAATTACATCGGATGAATGCTGTGGCCGCCGTCCAGCAAAAGGCCCTGCCCAGTCATGAAGTCACTGTGTTTTGAGGCCAGAAAAACGGCGACACCTTCCATTTGCTCCAGCGTACCGATCTGTCCCGATGCCGACCGACGCCGGGCCGCTTCCTGAAAGGGTGCCGACGTTTCGACCGACATATCGGTTTCGACAAAGCCAGGCAGGATGGCGTTAACCTGAATATTGTTGCGACCCAGTTCAATGGCTAAGGCTCTGGTCAGTCCCAATACAGCGGCTTTGGTGGTACCATAGCCAGCTGCGTAGCCCGTACCCAGGACGGCCGCTTCCGACGACGTAACGATCAGTTTGCCCGGTGCTTTCCGTTCCAGCAAGTGGGCAATCATGGGTTTGTAGGTGTTTACAACGCTGTTGAGATTCAGGTTCAGCACGGCGTTCCAGTCGTCTATGCTTATTTTATGCAACATCCCCGTTTTTCCCGATCCGCCCGCATTGGCAAAGCACACATCAATTTTGCTGACATGGGCAACGGTTTCGGCGAAGACCTTCACCACCTGTTGTTCATCGGTAACGTCGCAAACGAAAGCAGCTACGGTGCCGCCAAAGTCGCGAAGTTGCCCCACTGCTTCGGCGTTTTTTTGTTCGTTACGTCCCCAGATGACCACCGTAGCGCCTGACTTGGCCAGCCCCCTGGCAAACGCCAGCCCGATGCCGCCATTACCACCCGTCACTAAAGCAACCTGCCCCGTCAAATCAAACAAGTTCATACCGTTATTCGAGTCGTTTAAGCCGGTTTATCGAGGTGGGTGAGGTGGCCGGATATTCTTCCAGACTAAGCAGGTTGCCGTCGGGGTCGCGCAGGAGAACAGCGGTTGAAACCGGGGGCGATAGAAAAGTCAGTCCGGACAGACGGAGCTGCTGATAGGTCTGGTTGAGGTTACTCACCTCGAAACTGATTTTATTATAGCCGATTTGTGTGTAGGGCAGAAATCGTTCCGGCAGGTGGGTCGGCGGATTGTCAAACTGCCAGATTTCAACTACCATATTGCCCGTTTTGAACCAGGCGGCCAGGAGTTTCAGGCTATCGATGTTGGCGATGTCGTCTAACTTCGGGCTGTTGCGAATGTTGTCAATTCGATTGTGCGGCTTCACACCGAGCAGTTTAGTGTAAAATTCAACCAGCCGTTCAATATTGGGCGTTACGATGGCAACGTGGCCCATCCAGACCGAATCGGCAAAGGGCGGTTTGTCCAACTGCTCCAGCTCGAATAAAATGCCATCGGGGTCTTTGGCGTAGGCGTACTGTATACCATAGCCCCGGTCTACGGGTGCCGTTCCCCGGCTAACGATGTCACCGCCGGATGCTTTTGACTTGGCGTACAGGGCCGAAGTCGCCGGAGCCTGGTAGCAAACGTGCGTGATACCCGGCCCCTGAACGGGCATGGCACAGGCTGGTTTATCGGCAGTTCCGTCGAACTGAGCCAGTTCAATCTGTCCGTTGGGGCCACGCAGCAGCGCTACGTTTCGGGCTACGTACGGAATACCACTTTTTTCCTCGACTGGCACTTTGTTGGTTACCTGATACCGACGGACCTCAGTGAGGCCAATGGCCCGCTTATAAAATAGAGCAGCCCGGTCCAAATCCCTAACAGACAGGCTTACATGATGAATGCCTTTTATACCGGATGGAACGGGAGGGCTGGCCGGTTGTTGGGCCGATATGGTTACTGAACAGGCTAGCCACGCCGACAACACGATTATGATTTGTCTCATTTCGCCGATGGTTTGGGTTTAAGAGTAAATGCCAATAATACATTACCCGCTTTCTCGCCAAACTTAGCATAACCGGAATTCACAAAAAGTTGATCACCAACCACAACTGGCCCCGACGAGTCGATGGTGCCACCCGACGCCCGGACGCCGTTTACCGAGTCAAACGCCTGATCGGTGTTGAAATCCCATAACGTCCGCCCATCGGTTGTCGAATACGCATGAAGCATTCCGTCCAGTGAACCGCCGAAGACGACGCCCGGTATCAGCGTTATGGCCGCCGACAGACCAGGGGCGCATACCCATTTTGTGCCTTTCTCGCAGCGATCTTTCTCAATGACCGACCATTTAACGCTGCCATTGGCTACGTTCAGGGCGTGCAGACCCGGGAAAGCGGGTTTGGCCGAATCGGCGGGCCAGGCGTCGTGGTCGTTAATGGGCACGTAGAGCGTTTCGCCATCGCTGGCCATGCCCCAGTGAATGCCCCCCATAATCCCACCCCGCCCTACGCGCCGTTGCCAGACGATAGCTCCGTCAGCATCGGGATTTAGCGCGTAGACCATACCTGATTTTTGCCCCGCCAGAATCAGGTCCGGCTGGCCGGGCCGACTTACCAAAATAGGCGGTGCGCCAAAATCATAGTCGGGACCGTGCTGATCGGGGCAATTAGCTAAACCCGGCTGCGTACAGGCCGCATTCCAGGCATCCTGACTAATGGTCTGCCGTATCCAGTTGATTTTTCCTGTTGCCAATGATAGGGCCAGGATGGCGTCGCTGGTGGGCGAGGCCGGGCGGCTGTAGTTCTCACCAGTACCGATGTATAACAGCCCACGTTTAGCGTCGATGGTGGGGCTTGACCAGACCGGCGCTCCCGATGGCCCGTAAGTTTGGGTTCCTGCTGAATTAAGGGCCTGCGGTGCAGGCGTCGTGGTCATGTAGGTTTTCCAGGCTACCGCGCCATCGGCAACATCGAGCGCCACGACCGATCCGCGAAAGGTACAGCATGGGTATTTGGCGTTGTAGGCAGCAACGACCTCGGTAGACGAAACCGGCACGAACAGGCGGTTACGGTATAGAACCGGTGACCCGGTGATGGTTGCCTGTTCATGGTCGTCGATGCGTTTACGCCAGACCAGTTGGCGGGTTCGCAGATCGAGTGCGTACACATTGGCCTTGAAATCGCCGAAGTAAATCCGGTTGGCCAGTCCATTTTCATCGGTGCCGACAACCATAGCGGATCGTACTTCGGCATCCGCCTGAAAGGTCCAGCGGATGCAGCCGGTTGCTATGTCGAGCGCATAAATTACGCCCTGCTGACTAGCCGTGAAAAGTGTATTACCCACCACCGTTGGTTGTGACCGGGCGCGTGTAGCATCGGGAAATGCAAACGCCCAACTCAGCGATAACTGCGCTACGTTCCCGGCTGTTATGCGTAGATCAGGGGCGGCTACGTAGCGGAGATTGCCTAAACCCATGCCCCAACTGCTGATACGAGACTTCTGGCTACTGGTATTGACAGTGATCGCCTGGTTGCATTGGCCCAACTTAGCCTGGGTTTCGGCGGAACCAAGTTTCGAAATGTATTCTGCAACCAATCGGCGTTCGCCGGGAGTCAGTGACGCACCCTGCGCTTTCATGACGCCGGTTTGAAGGGCCTCGGTGATGGCATTAACCGACAGTCGTTGCAGGGCTTCAAAACGGGGTGCTTCGGCTACGGTACCCCCATGACACATAGCGCATTTTGTTTTGTAAAGCTGTTCACCCGCATCATTCGTTATTGGTAAGCCGCCCCAAAAACCCGACGCGGCCAGTAACACCGTCAAACCGGCAACCCATTTTCGATATGACATAGGATAATTTGCAATAGACTTTTCTAAAAGATACCGTTAGCGTAAGCTTTACCCGTTTCGTCGAGGATTGCGTTGGGCACGAGGTTGCACTTTAAAGTTGAAGCAGATGGTTACTAACAAATACTCCTCAACAGGTACATGTTCTGTTTCAACGCGTTAGCTTAACTCCCTAACATACTCCATGGATATATCCAGGCCAGTCATCTTAGACCCACATTTCGCTAGTCCAATGGTATGCCGCCCGTTTCCACACGGAATGTCGAGTAGTGTAGCGCCAGGTTTAACGTTCAACGTAGCAATCAGGGAATTGGCTTCCAAGAGGATTTAAAGGTTTTCTTAGAATTGGAAATAGATAAACGAGCCGCTGCTTTTCTGGGTCAGAATAACTAGAATCAGCATACTGCACCACCCCAGACTCAATACCCACCAGGGCAGGCGTTTGGAAAGCTGCACCAGCGAACTGTCGCGCATTAGCCAGTGGCAGGTAATCAGTACAACTGTCACAAGCCCGACGATCAAAATGGACGTAGTAGAAAGCATGGCCGCTCCATTAGAGATGATGCCAAACATGGACAGCAGTAACAACATAGCCCCATTGAAGGTAGGAGCGCGAAAAAACACCCACGTTACGTTGATCAGCAATAAGGTGAGCATAGCAAAACCAAACTTACTAAACGTACTGGAAAATGTTATCGGAGGAATGACCGAAGCCCGGCTTAGCACTTGCCCCTCCGGCACCAATTGGGCAACCTTCGCCCGTCGGCTCGCTGACCAGTCGCGTCCCAATCGCTCGATGCACAGAAATAGGCCGTGCAGAGCACCCCAAACCACAAACGTCCACGAGGCACCGTGCCAAAGACCGCCCAGCAACATCGTAATCATCAGGTTTACGTAGGTTCTGACCGAACCATGCCGGTTACCACCGAGTGGCACATACAGATAGTCGCGCAGCCAGGTCGAAAGTGTAATGTGCCACCGACGCCAGAAGTCCGAAAAACCAATGGCTGCGTAGGGGAATCGAAAATTGTCGGGCAGCACAAAGCCTAGGCATAACGACACCCCGATGGCACAGGTCGAATACCCCGCAAAATCGCAGAATATCTGCCCCGAAAAGGCCAGTACACCCGCCCAGGCATCGAGCGTTTGCACCGGGAAAGGCAGGGTAAAAATCATGTCCGCCGTTTCGGCCAGCAGGCCGTCTGCCACGGTTACTTTCATGAATAATCCTAGCGATAGCAGAAAAAGTCCCCAGCTTAGTTGTTCACCGGTGGCCCGGCGTGGCGTTTTAAACTGCGGGATCAGGTCTTCGGGCCGAACGATGGGCCCGGCCACCAGGTGCGGAAAAAACGTTACGAACAGGGCAAAATTGAGGAACGACGGCTCCGGTGCAAACTTGCGCCGGTATACATCCAGCGTGTAGGAGAGCGTAACGAAGGTGTAAAACGAAATTCCAACGGGCAGAATAATATCGGGCTTAGCCGCCTGAAAGACGATGCCCATGGCCGCCAAGAGCGCCGTAAAATTTTCGAGCAGGAAGCCTCCGTATTTGAAGTAGCTCAGCATGCCCAGGTTCAACACTAAACTGACAGTCAAAAGAAGTTTACGTCGAAGCGGGCGCTGCTCAATCGAAATAAGCCGGGCCATGTAAAAGTCCACAACCGTAGACAGCCAAAGCAGAAGAATGAATGGTGGATTCCACAGTGCATAGAACAGATAACTGGCCAGCAGCAGATTTATTTTCTTTGTTTTCCAGGAAAAAGGAAGGTTATGTAGTGCCAGAACGATCGCCAAAAAGACGATGAAGGTGTAGGAGTTAAAAACCATGATAGTAGCTGGCTAGAGTGAAGAGGAAGCAGTGTTCAGGTGCGTTGCCGATGGCCGCTTGGGAATTGACCAACCTGTTTTTTGCGCTACAATCGGTATCAGATCTTCCGTGAAATGAATCGCATCGGCGGGCGTCAGGTGCGACCACTCCGGGCACTTATAGCGAGTCATGGCCGGGTAATCTTCAAAATGAATGCCCGGTGTCTGGGTATAGGCCAGCAGGCGATCCCAGTACAAGGCACGCGGATGCGCCTGATTCTCTATCTGGCGCATAGGCCCATCCGATGGCGTTCTAATGAATAGTACCTTGCCGCCCCTTGCTCGAATCTGATCGATGGACTGCTTGGTGGCATTGAATATCTCCATCAGCGGAGGCCCGCCAATCGCCTTTTTCGGACTGTGCGCTCCAATATCCATCCAGACCACTTTCACCTTGTTCTGAATGGTTGTGTCGGCAACAAAGGCAGGGGTCATTTTGGTTTGCCGATCAAACTCATTGACGGAAAACTCGTGTGGAAACTGCGGACCTCCCCATACACCGGGCCGGGATGGAATCGGCAGTACATTGATGAGCGGGTTTAGGGCCAGATTCTGATCGTCCAGAAAAAGAAGATTGGACTCCAGGACGCGATTGATCTGAAAACTGATCTGCTGGGACAGCGACCACTTAGGATAGGCAGTGACGCGCTTTATGGCTTCTTTTTCCGGAAAAGAACCGCTCGGGCTAAAAAACAAGCCTTCCGTTACGTCGATCAGGAGTGTTCCCTTAAAGTTTGGATCATTGCCTAAATCGGTCAGCATGGGCCGGGGTGAGGTACCCGGCATTGATAGCTGAATGGGTTTCTGACCGGTGATGCGCTCCCATGTGTCCAGGTCCAGGTCGAACTTAATGCGCGATGATCCAATCAACACGGGTCTTGCCGGACTGCTCTGATAAACCAGTTTGCGTTTGCTGGACCACAGGCTTTCGTCATCGTT
>JAQBNX010000578.1 GCA_028288385.1 Spirosoma sp. | reverse complement strand
ATGTTATTAGCGTTGTTAATTAGCTTCACGTCTATTTCACCAAAACTTTTGTTGGCCGGAATTACCACCGTCCCTTTCGTGCCCAGAATGGTGTAGTCTTTACCCTCGCGGGCTGATCCTGTCACCGTGTAGTTGACAGTGATGGGCTGATTGAGCACCGGCCCCGCATTATGCACCCGAATGACAACGGGTAGGGAGCGACTCTCTTTGTAGGTCAGTGTCGAGTCGGTGAAGCGAACGAAGTAGGGCCCTTCGAATGTGCGGTTCAGGTCCTGCTTTTCGCAACCGATGGCAGCCCACCCCAGTACCAGGGCTATCAGCACGCCCGCCCATCCGGCGCCTGTTGATTTTGTATGTATGAATCCTTTCATGCGTTACGTTTCAGGTTTCGTATAGTGAATCAGCCGTATACGTAGGTAATTGTCAATATCCGGGGTTTTGCTGACCACTCAGGGCCGGATTCTGCTGAATTTCGCGCTGGGGAATGGGCCACAGTTCGTAGCGACTGTTCCAGTTGGACGAAAACGCCGACATCACGGCCTGTACCCGCCCCGTCCGCACCAGGTCGTACCAGCGGTGCCCTTCAAATGCCAGTTCATACACCCGCTCCCGCTCCACGGCCAGCAGGACATCGGCCTGCACCGTTGTAGTAATGGCGGGTGCTTTAGCGCGGGTACGCAGAACGTTCAGGTCGGCAACGGCACCAGTAGCGCCGGTTTGCCGACCCAACTGAGCCCTGGCTTCAGCCCGGATCAGGTACATTTCGGCCAGCCGAATCAGGACAATGTTATTGTTGTCTTCGGACGCTGTACCGTATTTACGAACAGTCCAGCCGTTGTCGCTACCGCGCAGATTTTTTGAATCGAACGTAATGGTTTGCTGACGCGTACCTGCTTCTGCCGATGTTAGTAGCAGGACCAATTGGTTCGACGGAATCACTTCCCGTCGGCCAACCAGGATATTGTTCAGCCCGAATGTACTGGTGCCCGGATCGTCGGACAGGTTATAGCCCACTTCCAGAATTGATTCGCCCGTAAAATCCCGCGTCACAATATCCACATAGTTGGTCTCCAGTTTGTACACCCCAGAATTGATTACACTGGTAGCCAGTTCCTCGGCCTTCGCCCAATTCTTCTGGTACAGGTAAAAGCGGGCCATGGCTGCCTGGCAACTTACCTTGTTGAGGAATGTAGCATTGGTAGTTATGTTCGTTGAGCCAGACGATACGTCGGGGAGGTCAGTGAGAGCAGCCTGATAATCGGCGAGCACCGACGCCAGTATCGTGGCTCTAGACGTTCGGCTAATTGTCCGGTTGGCAGACTGAGCCGTTGTGGTTACCTGCGGAATGTCGCCATAAGTGTACGCACCAATGAAGTTGGCAAATCCGCGCAGAAACCTGGCTTCGGCCGTTACCTGCTTCCGTGTAGCTTCGGGAACACCAGCTACTTTCGGCAGATTTTCGAGCATAAAGTTAGCTACGTAAATCGTTCGGTACAGGCCACCCCACAGGGCGTCAACGGCTCCATTGGCAGCTGTAATCTGCTTCGTGCCCAGTTCGCGGTAGTCATTAAACGTACCATTAAACTGGATATAGTCGGCCGTAAAATCGCCGGCAATGATGATTGGCGCAGCCATTCCACGCAGTGCGCTGTACATGCCGATACGAACCGGCTGAACGTCGTTAGGCTCGTTGAGTACCAGGGCATCCACCAGCAGGTCGACGGGCTGTGGCTGCAGCACCTCCCGGCAGGAGCTAACCCCCAGCAAAATAAACAGCAGGCTATATTGAATAAAACGACTCATAGAAGGATGATTCAGTCAACAAACTAGTCAATGAATTAGAAATTTACCGACAGCCCCGCTACCACAGTCTTAACCTGGGGGAAGGTAAAAAAGTCGATGCCCTGAGCCGTGGTGGAGCCGTCGAGCGTACTAACCTCCGGATCGGGACCCGAGTAGCGCGTCAGTGTCCAGAGGTTGGTGCCCGACGCGTATATCCGCACGTTGGACAGTTTGTATCGCGTAATCCACTGCTTGGGCAGGTTATAGCCCAGCGATACGTTTTTCAGGCGGACGTAAGACCCGTCTTCCACGAAGCGGCTACTCAGGAAGTTATTATAAGTGCTCTGGTATACATACTTCGGTACGCTGCTGATGTCGCCCTCTTTCCGCCACCGCTCCAATGCCTTCCGGGATTGGTTGCTTTGCAGATCGGCACCGGAGTTCAGGAGCGTCTGGTTGGTGAAATTCAGGATGCGGTTGCCATAGGAGAACTGAAAGAAACCGCTTAGCTCAATGCCTTTCCAGCTTATCCGGTTGGTGAAACCCCCAAACAGTTTCGGTTGCGCGTTGCCAATTACCTGACCGTCATCGGGCGTGATACGTCCGTCGCCGTTTTTATCATCATAAATGGCATCGCCGGTTGCCGGGTCAACGCCCAGAAACTTCAATCCCCAGAATGTGCCTAGCGGCTGACCGGGCAGAATGACGTTCGTGTTGCTGACGCCATTGCCGGTATAACCCCGGAAAATGGGTTCGCTGCTGACCAGTTCAACCACTTTGTTATCGTTGCGCGACAGGTTTAGATCGGTACTCCAGCGAATGCCGCCCCGGTCAATATTTACTGTCGAGATGGTGACCTCTGCCCCCCGGTTGGACACCTTGCCAATATTACCCTGGACACTGCCAAAGCCCGTCGTTTGCGGAATGGGCTGGGCAAACAGAAGTTTGTCGGTCAGGTTGCTGTAAGCATCGACGGTCAGGGTGAGCCGACCGCTGAAAAACGATGCATCCAAACCCACATTGGCCTCACGGGTGCGCTCCCACTGCAGCAACGGGTTTGTGAGAGCCGCCGGTCCTACGCCCGTTGAGCCGCTATACGTATTGGATGCCCACGTACCCAGGAACTGGAAGTTGCCAATGCGTTCGTTGCCTGTGAAACCAAAGCTGGTTCGTAGTTTCAGGTCGCTTATAAAGGTAAACCGCTTCATAAACGGCTCGGCCGAGATGCGCCAGGCCAACGACCCGGACGGAAATAACCCAAACTGTTTACTCTGCCCAAATCGCGACGACCCATCGAAGCGGGCTGTGAGCGTAGCCAGGTAGCGTTCGTCATAGTTATAGCGGACCTCGCCAAAGGTCGAGATCAGGCCACTGTTCACGCGGTAGGATGATCCCTGATCCACTATGCCGGCCGAGGTGATGTACGTAAAATCGTCGCTCGGAAACAGCCGCCCCTGTAGGTTTCCCGACCGTTCCTGGCGCTGTAACACCTCAAAGCCAAGCATCGAATTGATATGATGCTTACTGGCTACCTGAAAATTATAAGTCAGCGTGTTGGTGTTAATTAATGTAGTATAGGTTGAATTACTAAAGTCACCATATCCCTGACCACCGACACTGGTCAGAAAACCGCCGATTGCGGTGGTTGAGGGTTCAAAGTTATCTTCCGTTACGTTGTTATAGTCAACGCTCACCTTCGACCGCAGCCGCAGGTTGGGAATAAATTCATACTCGGCATACAAACCAGCCAAAAGTTTGGCCGTGTAGCTCTCAAAACGAGGCAATAGCGCCTGCCCAACCGGGTTGAAATTAGGGAAACCGGCGTAGTTGGCATCTTTAGGGCCATAGAGCCGGCCAAACTCATCATAAGGCGAGTAGTAGGGCAGGCTTTTAACCGCTCCCGAATAAACACCATCCAGGAAGTTATCGCCTTTAACGCGCTTGTTCTTAGCCCGTGATAAGGTGATGTTTGTGCCAAATGAAAGTTGCGATGTTGCCTTGTGGTCAAACTTGAACTGTCCCGTGTACCGGCCAAACTCGTTGTTCAGTTGAACGCCTTCCTCATCCCGGTAATTGCCACTGAGGTAGAACTGGGTCTTTTCATTGCCTCCCTGCGCCGAAAGCTGATACTGCTGGTAGATGGCCCGCCGGGTGGTAGCCTTCACCCAGTCGGTGTTAATTCCGTCCGTTACCCCTTTTATCAAGCCCAGTTTATCGGGGTCCTGCCCCGCGTTAGTGACGGCTTCGCGCTGCAAATCGAGGAGTTCCGTTGCATTGAGCAGATTAGGCCGACGCACCATGTCGATCATGCCGCGCTGCACATCGGCCGAGAATGTCGTTTTTTGATTAGAACGACCCTTTTTGGTTGTAATAAGCACCACACCATTAGCCGCCCGTGACCCGTAGATGGCTTTTGCCGATGCGTCTTTCAGGACGTCGATGCTCTCAATATCACTGGGGTTGAACAGGGCCAGCGCATTGTCCTGCTGACCACCAAACTCCCGGTTTGTCAGTTGCCCATCTTCTACCGGAACCCCGTCAACCACAAACAAAGGGCGGTTTGAGGCCGAAATGGAGGTGCTGCCCCGCACCCGCACATTGATGCCTCCGCCGGGCGTACCCGACGACTGAGTAACCTGCACGCCAGCGGCCTGCCCCTGCAGGGCCTGATCAAAGCTCGTTACAGGAATGTTCTTGAATTTTTCCGGTGAGACTGATGCAATAGACCCGGTAATGTCTTTGCGTTGGGTGGTGTTGTAGCCCGTGACAACCACCTGGCTGAGTTCATTGATGGCCTCGACCATCTGTACGTTGATGACGGTGCGATTACCAATGGCTATCTCCTGCGTCACAATGCCGATGTACGTCAGCAGTAACGAAGCGGAGCCGTCCGGAACCGTCAGGCGGTAGTTTCCATTGGCATCGGTGCTCACGCCATTGGTTGTGCCTTTCACCAACACGTTGACGCCGGGCAGCGGCTGACCGTCGCCCGCCGAAGTCACGCGCCCCGAAATACGGATGCCCTGCGCTATCAGCTGGACCGACAACAGCATGAATAAGACTCCCAAAATGACAGTACTGTAATGGTTCCTCATAGATTGGGTAAAATGCAGCGCTTGTTTAAGAAATCATGCCTGACAGGTGTGCAATGTGTTGCCGGAGACGTGTGAAGTAAGCAAGTGAATTGGGCAGGAGTCAGGCAGCCTTTATACTAACGATGATGACACTATTATTCTGTTTTTCAAACGTACAATATTCAAAAAATTACGCACAAAGCGACTGTACCTGGCTAAAATTTTTGTTCAATGCTGTTTGCTAAACAACACAGTAACGTAACGAACTCCCGATTGAAAGCAACAGAAATGAGTATTCGTCAAGGAAGTTAATGACAATGACCGGCTGCAAATAACCACCATGCCAACTCCTCTGCTTCGCTGAGATAAACAGGCTAAGCTCTTTCTATGATTAGGTAACTGAATAGTGGAGGCTATTTCATGCCATACGATTGTTTTTCAGCCTTATACCCCGTATATTTGCACTCCCGTTTGAGGACGGGTACGTTTTTTCGTAAGTAAAAAAGTGAAAATAAACTAATTAGTCTCCTTAATATAGTGAACACGCTCAGTTACAAAACCATCTCTGCCAACAAAGAAACGGTGCAGAAGGAATGGGTTGTGGTTGACGCTCAGGGCGAAGTGCTTGGTCGGCTGGCCAGCCAGATTGCAGCCCTGATTCGCGGCAAACACAAAACCAACTTCACACCACACGTTGATTGCGGAGACAATGTGATTGTCATTAATGCCGAGAAGATTCGCTTCACGGGCAAGAAAATGACTGACAAAATCTATGTTCGCCACACGGGTTATCCCGGCGGTCAGCGTTTTGCTACGCCCCGATTGCTGCTCGAAAAGCACCCCGAGCGCATCATTGAACATGCCGTGAAAGGTATGTTGCCCAAGAACCGGCTCGGTCGGCGGTTGTTTACCAACCTGCACGTTTATACGGGAGATAACCACCCCCACGCGGCTCAGCAACCCACAGTCGTTAAATTTTAAGTCATAGACGAATGGATCGTATTAATACCATTGGCCGCCGTAAAACTGCCATCTCCCGCATCTACATGTCGGCGGGCAGCGGGGCTATCACGGTAAACGGAAAAGACTACAAGCAGTATTTCCCGACGGAAGTCCTACAAATCATCCTGAACCAGCCTTTCACAACCATTAACGGTGTGGGTGGCTACGACGTAAAAGTCAACGTTCGGGGTGGTGGCGTATCGGGTCAGGCCGAAGCAACGCGTATGGCCATTGCCCGTGCGCTTGTTGAGATGAACGGCGATTTCCGCCCGGCTCTCAAGAAAGAAGGCTTCCTGACACGGGATTCACGGATGGTAGAACGT
>JAQBNX010000869.1 GCA_028288385.1 Spirosoma sp. | reverse complement strand
GCAAGTAAAGGCGGGCGCTGCAAATAATGACGACCGGTGCTGTGAGGAGCGGTGCAGGTTCCGCACCATCCCCCAATGGCAGCCATTTCTGATGGAGGCCGTCCCTGTTCCATGCAGGCCTTCCATCCGGTTCCGGTGGACATCAGGGGAAGGCCGATATGCACCCACCCTCATTGACTCATCGCAGATTCTGGGGAGGAGAGAAGTCTGACCATCAGACTGCCGATTCGCGGGATGAGTGATTTGCTCACTGTTTGGGACGACGGGCGATCACCCACGGTTGGCTCTTCGTTCCGCCCACAGTCGTTATAGGCGTTGGTGAGAGCTGCGCCAGGCTACAGAAACCTTCGACTACTGGTTGCCGGGCCCGGAAACTGCCTTCGCTCCCTGCTGCGCTGCACCGTGGCGGCGAACCCGCCGAGCTGAGGAATGCCCGCCGGCGTGCGGCCGAGCACGTATGCCCGCTTGGGATTGACGGGAACGTCAGAGACTCCGATCAGGTCCAATTCCAGCAATGGACAGTCCCCACTCTCAGTAGTCGGCTGCAGACATCAGCGAATCAACTGGCCGGGCACCCGAGGCAGGATTTCGCACGGGGCATCAGGTGCAATCGCATGGCTGCAGGAACTGAAAATTAGCCAGTGATCGGCGGCGTCACAGGCCAGGAGCGCTGGTCATTGCGCCCTCCGCGTGGTTCCCGGTCTTTCCTGCAGGACGGCGGCGTCTTCGTCCGGCAGCGGCGCAAAGACAAGGAACCGCCGCGGAGAGCGCAACGGACCAGCGCGGTTGGGAGCGAGGGCCCAACGCACCCTGAATCTCTGGGGTACCGGATAGCCCTGCGGGGTGCGGCGCTTAATCGATGATGATGTCTGGAAGCGGCTGACGGGTATACCAGGGGGTGGATGTCATGCCGGTCGCGGCCTGCCCGCCTGTTATGGTTGCCTTCAATCTTTGTGCTTTGGGGGAGTTCGGGTGGATGTTTCGCGGGTGGCAGTCGTTATCGAGGACGATGAGGATATTCGGGAGGTCCTGGAGTCGGTTCTGACGGCGTCGGGGTTCACCGTCCATGAGTACTCCAGTGGGGTTGAGGGCGTGGACGCGGTGGCCCGGTTCAAGCCCCATGTTGTGACGCTGGATCTTGGTTTGCCCGATATCGACGGTTTCGAGGTCGCGCGCCGTATCCGCCTGTTCAGTGACACCTACATCATCATGTTGACGGCCCTGACCGATGAGCTGGATACCCTCCAGGGGTTGGAGGCGGGCGCGGATGATTACCTGACCAAGCCCTTCCGGCCGCGGGAGTTGCGGGCGCGGATCGCGGCACTGCTGCGCCGTCCGAGAGGTCATGACACCCCGGTGGCCGTGGCAGCGGCTGATGCCCTGCTCATCCCAGCGGGGTCGGCGCCTGCGGCGGGACTCCCCGTCACTGCCGGTGCAATCATGGTGCCGGAACAGCCTCTTCCCGGCATTCCATCGGCCCGGGTGTGGGAGCATAACGGTTTGCGGCTGAATCCCTCCACCCGTACCGCAGATATTGGGGGGGCGGAGGTGGTGGGGCTGACGCGCACGGAATTCGACCTGTTGCAGATGTTGATGGAGGGCGGCCGGATTGTCAGGAGCAAAGCTGAACTCGCCCGGAAGCTTCGCTTCGAGGAATACGATACTGGTTCCTTCGTCAGCGAAGCTGATGAGAAGGTCGTCGAGGTCCACATTGCCAACCTTCGCCGCAAGCTGGGGGACAGCCCCCGGATACCGCGGTGGGTGGAGACGATGCGGGGCGTGGGGTACCGCATGACCCCGGCCACCACTCTTTCCTAGGATCTCTGGACGGGATCGATCCGCATAGTTTTGCCCGGCCGAAGGGCTGCGGAGGGTCACGGTTTTGGGCAAAGCGGCAGTCGCACCGTGAAGGTGGAGCCGTGTCCGAGGATTGAGGTGACGGTGATGGTGCCGCTGTGCCGGGTGATGATGTCAGTCGCGATGGCCAGGCCAAGCCCTGTTCCGGGTACCCGGGCCTTGGAGGCGTTGGAGGCACGGAAGAAACGCAGGAACAGTTGCGGTATGTCTTCTTCCGGGATGCCGATCCCGTCGTCGGCCACGTTTACCACCAGGACGGGTTCCTGGCCGTCCTCCGTACTGGTTCCTGCGGTGATCTCGACATGGCCTCCCCGGGGGGTGAATTTGATGGCGTTGGATACCAGATTCGTGAAGACCTGTTCGAGCTGGGCTTCATTGGCGTCGGTGATGAGGTCCTCGCCGGCGTGATCGAGGGTGATGGTCACTTCGCGTGTTGCCGCCACGGGGCGCAGGACCGCTATGACCATGCGCAGCAGTTGCCCGATGTTGACCGGGGTCTTGCGGGTTTCGGTGTTGTTGTCGTGGCGTGAGACGGTCAGCATGTCTTCGATGAGGCCGCGCAGGCGGTCTGAGTTCCGTTCAATGATGTCCAGCAGGCGGCTGATGCCGGGCGGGACGGACGCGCCGTGGTCGTCACGAATCATGTCCAGGCACGCGGTGATGGAGGTAAGGGGGGTTCTGAGCTCGTGGTTGACGGTGGCCAGGAAGTCTGTTTTCGCCTGGTCGAGCTGGTGGAGGCGTTTGAGGACCTGCTGCTGGGCGTTGATCAGGTGACCTTGGATGAGGCCGTGGGAGAGGTTGCCCGCGACGTGGCGCATCAGCGCGGTCTCGGCGGTGGACCATTGCCGGGGCTCCTGAACCTTCACGATCCAGAGGATGCCGAAGGCGGTGGGGCCTTCCCCGACGGGAACGACGGCGGACGCGCGGGCGCCGAGGTGTTCCATCCAGCCCAGAAGTTCGTGTTCGTCCAGCAGCGGCTGGTAATCGCGGTGATCGTCGATGGTCAGCACGCCGCCCCGGCTCCATAGCCTGTCGGCCGCACGCCGGGCCGCCGCCTCATGGTTTCCCGGCCGCGGCAGAGCGGTAAGGCCGTCCCGATTCCACTGCGCCGTGATCAGCGGTACCCGTTCGTCCTCGAAGGTGGTGAACCAGACGTGGTCCGCCCGGAATGATTGCCCGAAGCCCTGCACGAGCTGACCGGCCATGGTGCGTGCGTCATTGGTGGAGCGGATGGCTGCGGAGACGTTGCGGAGCCGTTCCCGGAGACGTTCCGAGCTGTCCCTGATTTCTGCGCGCTTCTGCCCGCGGTCGATCAGGGTCTCCACACGGTGGAGCAGTTCATCGGAGGGAGCGGAGGCACGGATGTAGTCAGAGACGCTGAAGCGTTCAAGGACGTCAGCGGCAGCGGTGTAGTTGATCTCGGTGAGCAGCAGGACGGGGGTCCATGGTTCGATGCCCGAGGGTGCTGCTGCCGGTGCGTGCCCCGATTCGTCGATGGCGCCGACCGGTCGTGCCGGCATGGCCGGGATCAGCGCGGTGTGCACGATCAGCACGGTGGGGTGCGCGCCGGTGAGCAGTTGCCGGAGCCCGTCCTCGTCCGGGGTGGCATCGACCCGGAATCCCGCGCGTTGCAAGGTGGCGGTGGTTCTGGCGAGCCTTTCCCGGTCAGGGTCGGCAACGACGGCGATGGAGCTCACGGTTCCGCCACCGGTTGTTGCACCACGGTTCTCCCATGTCTTCGCGGAATAACCGCTGCCCATTGATCCGTGCTTCAGGCTACCAGCGCCACCGGCGCTGGCTGATTCCTGTGCGGTGAAGCGGTCATCAGGGGGACGGATACCGGCAGGCAGGGTGAAGGGGCGTGGATTCAGTGTGGCAGGGCGGGGCATCCTCCGAGGACTGGGGAGTCGAGGTAGATCCGTCCGAGGGCGATCCAGGCGGTTCCGTAGTAGGTGGGGTGCGCGTTGTTGAGCGTTTCAGCCCACTCAAGGTCTGATCGTGCTTCCGCGTGATGTCCTGCCGCTGCGAGGGCGGCGGCCATGGCGACGCGGAAGATGGGGTGCGCCACGCCGGCTGCCGTGGCGCCCGGCAGGTCCAGGGGGGCAGCCATTCCACTTATCCTGAGAGCGGGGGCGGTGTTCGCTGCGGCGGTGAGGTCTGCGGGGGAGCAGGATTCGGCCAGCCGTACCGGTACCCTGGCCGCGTCGTAGCTGTATTTTCCCGGCCCGCGGCCGCCAGGTGCGCGCACGGGTTGGACCGATCCGTCGGTCCTGATCAGTGCCCAGTCCGGGGGCAGGGTTCCGGCTGTCAGGAGGGCTGCCGTGACGGCTGTGGTGCCGGTGGCCAGTTCCTGCCAGCGCGGGTCTCCGGTGCTCCGTCCGAGGATGGCGAAGGCTGCGGGGGAGGGGTAAGAGGGATTATAGGAGATCCCGGCTTCCTGGTTGGCCCAGGGGCCGGGCAGCAGGATCCGTCCGTGCAGCGTCGTGAGGGTGAGTTGGTCCATGATCCTGCCGGCGAGCTGGTTTCCGTCCGCTGTCAGGTCGGGGCGTTCGAAGAGGGCGCCTGCCCGTACCAGGGCCCGGGCGGCGTCCAGGTCGGCGTCGCTGGCGGGGGTGGGGTCCACGACGGCTCCGTTGGCCCAGTGCCAGGCCAGGAGACCGTCAGCCCGTTGCAGGTGCTCCCGTGTCCAGGTCCAGATCTTTTGGAAGCGTGGCTCGTCCCCGACGGCCACCGCGACGAGCATGCCGTAGGCCTGTCCTTCGCTGACAGTGTCGTTGCCCTGGTCCCGCCGCACGACCCGCCCCTCCCCGTCCACCCAGTTCAGCACGAACGCCGACGCGGCGTCGTGCAGGGCCTCGTCGGGGGTCCGGCCCGGGACCGGGGCCGGTACCGGGGCGACACCGTGTCCGAACTGGGCAGGGGTGGCGCCGGCCCCGGGGGCGGACAGGATGACTGCCACGCTCAAAAGCCACGCCGGAACGCGGACCCGACGGCGGACCCTTCGCCGCCGGGACCCTGCCGGCACTGGTGCCAGGGAACCGGTACCGGGTGCAGGAGCGATACCGTCCTGACCCCGGATCCGGTGGGGTGATTCCGGTGCAACGGTGTCGGGCAGGACCCGTACATACCGGTCCGTGATGATGTGTCCTTCCCTCGGGCGGTGATGGAGATGTTGGCCGGGCGGGGGTTGGTGCCGCAGCGGCTGAACCTCATGCAGCTGCGGTGAGGCGGTATCCGACGCCGCGGACGGTTTCGAACCACCTGGCGCCGCGGACCCGTTCACCGAGTTTGCGGCGCACGTTGCAGATGTGCACCTCAATGGTTTTCTCGTCCGCGGCACTGACCCAGCCGGCTGAACCGGCTTTCCCGCCCCGGAGGAGAAGAGCGAGTTCGGTGCGGCCGCGGACGACCCTGCCGCTGCGCAGCAGGCAGGACAGGACATCGAATTCGGATCGGGTGAGGTCCACTTCCCGCCCGTCAACACGGACGGTCCGGGTTCTGGTGTCCAGTTCCAGTCCGTCATGTTCCAGGACCGTCCCGGTGGTGGGCGGGTCCTGAGGACGTTTTTTCCGGGGCCGGCGTTGCAGCGCTTCTA
>JAQBNX010000208.1 GCA_028288385.1 Spirosoma sp. | reverse complement strand
GCGGGCAGCGCTACATTAGAAATCTGTGATAACGCAAAGAGCAACATGAAAACCATCAAGCAATTTTTTGCTAATGCCTGGATTGTTCTAAAAGACTCATTCAATGGTTTTGTCGATGACCGCTGCCTGAAATTGAGCGCAGCCCTGGCCTACTATACGGTTTTTTCACTGGCTCCGCTTTTGGTAATGGTGATGTCGCTGTTCAGTTTATTTATGGGTCCGGACGCCATTCATGGAAAATTATTTTCAGAGATAAATGGATTGGTAGGCAATGAGGCAGCCAAACAGATTCAGGACATGGTGAAGGCCTCTGAATTATCGGGTAAAAGCAATACCGCTTTGGTAATCGGCATAGTGACCCTGATCATTGGTGCAACCACGATCTTTGTCGAGATTCAGGACTCGGTAAACATGATTTGGCGGGTCAAAGCAAAACCAAAGCGAGGCTGGCTAAAACTGATTAAAGACAGGTTGCTATCGTCTTCACTGGTCGTTGGACTCGGATTTCTGCTGCTAGTGTCGTTGATTGTTAACGGTATTGTGCTAGCAATGAGTGGCGTACTGACGCAGTATATCCCTGAGGTCGGTGTTTTGATGGTCAGCACGTTTAACTTTTTGATCAGCACAGTAGTAGTAGCGATTCTGTTTGCTACTATTTTTAAGGTGCTGCCAGATGCCAAAATTGCCTGGAAAGATGTTCGATGGGGGGCTTTTTCTACAGCCTTGCTGTTTATGCTCGGACGCTACCTGATTGGCTTGTACATTGAAACGACGGCCAATAGTTCGGCATACGGAGCAGCTGGTTCGCTGATCGTGATATTAATCTGGATTTATTACACAGCGGCTATTCTTTACTTCGGTGCCGAACTGACGCAGGCTTATGCCAATCACTTCGGCATCCGTATTGAACCTGCCAAGTATGCTGTGTACGTCGAGCAAACCGAACGTGAGCGGGATGTTGCAGTGATACCAACCGAGCAAAAAATAGAAAGCAATCGATCCTAGTACACGTCATGCGTACTAAAAACTAACGAGCCTTAGCGTCCAGCGCGCTACTGCAAGATCTCTTCCTCCTCTTCGGGCGTAACCTTAGGCGGAATGTACCGTTGGGTGGAATCGATGTGGTAGCCACCACAATCAATTTTGAAATTGTTCGGCTTACGGAATGGCTCGGGCCGGTATTGCGTCAGCGTTGGATCTTTGTAGACTTTCTGCATGTACATGGCCCAGGCGGGCATTGCTAACCGGCCCCCCTGTCCTAGTTCGATCGTGCGAAAGTGAATAGGGCGGTCGTCGCCACCTACCCACAAACCCGACACCAGGTGTTGCGTCAGGCCCATGAACCACGCATCTGAGTAGTTGGAGGTTGTGCCAGTTTTAGCCGCAATTTCGTTGCCACCATCCAGCAGTTTGTACTGTGTCCTGAGCCGCTGAGCCGTACCGTTAGGCTCTTCCACGGCCCCACGCATGAGGTGTAACATTTCATAGGCCCGGTTGGCGCTGATGACCTGGTTGGCGTCGGGCGTGAAGTTCTTCAAGACGTTGCCATCCTTGTCTGTAATTCGGATGAGCATCATGGGCCGAACGCGCGTGCCACCGTTGGCAAAGGCACAATAGGCTGCCACCATTTCATAGACCGATACGTCTCCGGTACCAAGGCAAAGCGTTGGGTTGTTAGGCAAGTCCTGGCTTTGAATTCCCATCTTGTGGGCGTAGTCGATGACAGCGGCCGCACGGGTTTTTTTTATTAACTGTGCACTGACCGTGTTAATCGACTGTCCCAGTGCTTCGCGCAACGATAAATCCTGTCCACTGTAACGACCCGTTGAGTTCTTGGGCATCCAGGGCGGCCCATTGTTGTTGTCTTCTCCGTGGGCAAATACCGTTGGTCGGTCAGTAATATGACTGCACGGCGTTACAAAGCCCTGGTCCATTGCGGTGAGGTAGACGAACGGCTTAAACGTAGAACCCGGCTGGCGTCGGCTTTGGCGAACGTGGTCGAACTTCATGTGCTTGAAATTGACGCCACCTACCCACGCTTTCACGTAGCCAGAACGGGGATCCATTGACATGAAGCCTGTGTTGAGGAGTCGTTTGTAGTAGCGAATGGAGTCCAGGGGACTCATCGTCGTATCTTTTTCATTACGGCCGCCACCATACACAAACACCTTCATTTTAGACGGCTTCTGCATTTCGCGCCAGATTGCTGGCTCATCGTTGCCATAGGTGGCTTTGAGTTGTCTGTAGCGAACCGTTTGTTTGGCCCTTGCCTGGATGAAACCCGGGATTTCCTGGTATTTATTGGTTTTTGGGTTTTTCTGCACCCAGGGGTTGCGGCCGCGCCAGTGTTCATAGAATTTCTTCTGCTGGTCGCGCATGTTACTCATGACGGCCTCTTCGGCGTAGGCCTGCATCCGCGAGTCGATGGTGGTGTAAATCTTTAGCCCACTCGTGTAAAGGTCCAGGTCGGTGTTGTTTTCGTCGTTATACTGCTTGATCCACCGCTTGATATCATCGCGTATCACGGATCGGAAATAGGCTGCCATGCCCGTATTCTGATTTTCAACGCTGAAATCAAGTTTGAGGGGTTTGCTTTTATAACTGATAAACTGCGCATCGGTCAGAAATTTGTATTTCCTCATCTGCCCCAGCACTACGTTCCGCCGACCGACGGTTCGCTTTTCAAACAGACGCGGGTTATAAAACGTCGGGTTCTTCAGCATCCCTACCAGTAGGGCCGCTTCCTCAACAGTCAATTGCCAGGGTTCTTTAGCAAAATACGTTTTTGCCGCCGTTTTGATGCCATACGTATTGTTGCCAAAAGAAACCGTATTGAGGTACATCATCATGACCTCCTGCTTGGTATAGTTGCGCTCCAGACGTACGGCCAAAATCCATTCTTTGGTTTTGGAGATGATCGTCTTCAGGATCGGTACGTTCCCAAGCACACCGCGCAGTTCCTCCTGCCGGGTGTCAAACAGGTTCTTGGCAGTTTGTTGAGTTAGGGTACTGCCACCCCCCGAACTGGATACGTCCTGAAAAGACAGCACGCCCACAACCGCCCTGAACAGGGCTCGTGGATCAATGCCCGAATGTTTCACGAAACGAGCGTCTTCAGTAGCCAATAGTGCAGACACGACGTTAGGCGACACCTGCGATATCTCGACGGGGGTGCGGTTTTCGACGTAGTACTTTCCCAGCAGTTGGTTATCGGCTGTGTAAACCTCTGAGGCTTCTTCGCTCTTGGGGTTTTCGAGCGCCTTCAGGTTGGGCATGCCGCCAAAAAGCCAGAAAAAGTTATAGCTAACAGCCAGCACATAAAGAATGAGCAGGGCAATACCCAGCAGCGAAATCCGCCAGAGGCTTTTTATTACGGTCCGGTACGTACCAGGGGCAAATTCAATCATTTAAGGCAGTGTATGGTTTTTATTGTTCTGTCGTTGCGTATTTTCAATGTTCGCGGGTATTCATCAACTGATATCCCCGAACGCGCAACACTCCCGTTGTTCACTTTCTATTTGCGGTTTGCTGGTCGGCAGCGGTCAGCATCTCGCGTGCACGGGGCAGCAATTTGCTGGCGGGGTAATCGCGCACGAATTCGTTCAGTGCCTGTCGGTAAGCGTCCGTTCCTTTCACCCGGCCAATCATCATAACACGCAACAAGGCCAGTTTGTCTTCCAACTGCGTACCGGCAAAGAGGCCCAGTGCGCTTTCGGCCCTGGCCAGCCCTTCGGTCGTATTGTCTGCTTTGTATAGTTCGTAAATGTCGGTATAAACCCGTTGTGCCTGTGCTTCGGAGTCTGTAGACTGGGCCGTGGCGCGACCCGCCAACCGGGCATAAGATGTATTGGGGTATTCGGCCAGGAGCTTGTCCCGCCAGTTCGAGGACTTTCCAAGCTGCTCGTTCGAAAGATAAAGCAGGTAGTAAACCTCCGGTTTGGGGAGGGTGTTGGGATAGCGGGTCAGCAACTGCTCAAACATCTGAATGGCGTCGGCAGGTTTGTTTAATTGAAATTTATACAACTTGCCGAGCCCATACAAGGCCCTTTCAATGCGCTGATTAGCCTGTACCTGGGCTTCCTTCGCCAGTGGAATCTGACCCAGCAACTCGTTTTTCTGTCTTGTTTGTTCGGATACAGGTCCAGTTGCCGGGGCGTTGCCAACGCCGGAAACGCCCGATGCCGACAGGGGAGCATTGGGATTTATACCGTTTGCGGCCGACCCACCCGTAAGCGGGCTATTGACAGCCGCCACGGATTCTGACGATTCCTTGCTGCTACGTCGCCAGTTGTCTTCGAGTGGCCGGTTACCCCAGCGTACGGAAAACTCCTGCCGCCCCTGACTCAGAGCAACCGGGTTGTACAGTACCCATCGCTCGTTGGCCGGAAGGCTTGAATTAGTGGCACCCGCCACGGCACTGACAGGACCACTTCCGACTCGTTCTGCTAGTTGTTGCGCCAGTGCGGCCTGTGCTTTAGTTTCTTTCTCCCGCTGGGTAATCACCTTGTCCAGGACTCTGTCAAGCTCGGCCGGATCCATCCGGGCAAGCGTCAGCAGGCTGTCGTCGGTCCGGATTGTCTTTTGGTACTCCATGAACTCATCGAGCATTTTCTTCCGGGTCACAGCGGCCGCATAGTCGGGAGATTGCCTCGGCAACAGGGTCATGGCACTGTCATAGTAGACTTTTGCCTTTGCATAATCGGCTTTCTTCTCGAAATAGAGCCGACCGATCTCCTGGTACGTAAACGGCACCTGTGCCGTGTTGGCCCCGGCTGCCTGAATAGACTGACTGTATAAACTAATGGCCCGGTCGGTTCGGCCACTGCGAGCTTCGAGCAGCCCCATCGTGAAGTAAATCTTGTCTTTCAAATCGGAATTCTTGCGGTCGTTCAGCAGGTTCTCGAACGTAGCAGCCGATTGCGCCACGCGCTTCTGATCGCCCGTAAGTCCATTGCTTTGAATTGCATACAAATTGGCGTAAAAAGACTGGTCGTACGATGGCTTGGCACGTAGCACCTGCCGGTACTGCTCCACGGCTTTGGCCGATTGGCCAATCTGGTCGTAGAGCTGCCCTGCAATCAGATGCAGCCGGGCGGTCGATTCGCCTTTTTTAAGCATCGGAAACGTAGCATCCAGAATACCGACCGCTGTTACGTACTCGCCTTTACGTTCGTGCAGGTACGCTTTGGTCAGGTAAAAATCGCGGGTGTTGACTTTATTGAGCGGCTGGGTGCGCAGGTATTCCGCTACGTTGAGCGCATTAGGATAGTCGCCCGCTTCGACGTAAGCCCGCATCAGGCCTACCAGCGCTTCATGCTTGTCGTTTTCGTCAGTGCCCTTTGTGTTCACGTACTTAAACACTTCAATGGCATTGGGCAGATCCTGTTTTAACAGCCGTGCCCGACCAATAAGCGTATACGCATTATCGACCCATTTGCTGTTCTGATGGCGTTCGGGAACAAGCGAGGCTTTCTTGATTGCATCATCCAGTTGCGGTTTCACCGATTGAGTCCGAAGGGAATCGACGGGCAGTAAAATCGGGAGGAGTTGGTTGTAATTTTCCAGACGGGTTTTGAAGAGGGTCAGTTCCGCATTCTCGATCTGGTCGCGGGCGATGACGTATGCGTTGTAGTGAGCCGTTAGGTTATGGTAGCCCCGGCTAATGGGTCTGGTGCTATACTGTGAACATGAGACCAGCCCCCCGGCCAGCGAAGCAAGGACCGCCAATAAAGAAAATGATCGGTAGGGGAGATAGCGGAACATTCGACGATAGTACGTATGTACTCGTACTCAAAACGCGTAAGGACCAGTAGGCCGTATGGAACGTTAGGCCAAATTAACGAATTTTGCGCGTCACCTCGTATCAACCAAACTAAATCATATGGAAAACCCATCCGATGAATCAGAAGAAAACCGCCCCCCTGAACCGAAGCAGTCTAATCTACCAAAGAAGACAACAGAAAAGACAACTTCGTTTGCGCAGTTCAGCGGCATTGCGTTTCAGATGCTGGGCACCATTGGACTAGGGGTCTGGCTTGGTTTGAAAATCGATGACTGGCAACACAACCACCGCCCTATCTGGACTATCATCTTGTCGCTAACGGCCATTGGTGCATCGCTGTATTTGTTTATCCGGCAACTGACAAACAAGTAGGAGCCAACCCTTCACTCCATGTTTCGAACCTTTCTGTTCACCGCCTTACTAGCGATTGCATTTTTCGTAGTTGAGCAATATTACAACGCATCCTGGCTGCACCCTGACTGGAAAATCTTGCTGGTCTTTTTTATGAGTGTTTCGTTCCTGACTGGCCGGCTGGTATCGGCTGGTTTACAGGATGATCGGGAGCGTTTGGTGCCTATGTATCTGGCTGCTACGGTCGCCCGAATGGTGCTCGGACTTGCCTTCATCGGATTTTTTCTGTTTCACCACATTGAAGAACGCCGAACCTTTGTTTTCGACTTTCTTGTACTATATATATGTTATACGAGTTTTGAGATTTGGGCGCTTACCCGTAACTTGCGGCACAATTCGTAAAAACGACCTGTCAGTTCATATGATACGTTCGGTATTTAATAGATTTTTGTTGGCTACGGCTTTCATTTTGAGTTCGTTAGTAGGTGCGCAGGCACAGGAACAAGATCAGCAGGGTGAAGCAGGTGCTCCGAAAGAGAAATTTAATGTGGGTGAAATGATCATGCACCACATTAAAGATGATCACGGTTGGGAGTTTGCCCATGGCGTAACACTACACTTGCCGGTTATTCTTTATTCAGCCGATCGGGGCCTTGAGGTTTTTTCATCATCGCAGCTAGCCGACGGCAACGTGTATAAAGGCTACAAAAATGAGCACGGTAAAATTCACCGTGTAAATGAGCTCGGAAACGTTGAGGAAGGGGCTAAGGTCTATGACTTTTCTATTACTAAGAATGTGGCTTCGCTGCTGCTTAGTGCGGTGATTATGCTGCTGCTTTTTTCGGCAGTGAGTAGAGGGTATGCTAAAAATAAAGGCAAAGCGCCGTCGGGTATTCAGTCACTGCTGGAGCCTATAATCCTCTTTGTTCGTGATGAGGTGGCCAAGCCAAGTATTGGACCCCGGTACAAAAAGTTTCTGCCTTATCTGCTGACACTGTTTTTCTTTATTCTAATCAATAACCTGCTGGGGCTGTTGCCGGGTTCGGCTAACCTTACTGGAAACATTGCCGTCACGCTGGTATTGGCCGTCATTACGTTCCTGATTGTTACGTTCAGCGGCAATAAGCATTACTGGATGCACATTTTTAAACCATCGGGTGTACCGGTTGCTCTGCTTCCCATTATGGTTCCGGTTGAAATAGTGGGAGTCTTTATGAAGCCTCTGTCGCTGATGATCCGGTTATTTGCCAACATCACCGCCGGGCACATCATTATCCTGAGTTTACTGGGTCTGATTTTCATGGCTAACCACATGGGCGGAATGACCACGAGTGTGGCAATTAGTCCGGTGGTATTGGCATTTACGTTGTTTTTGAACCTGATTGAGATTCTGGTGGCATTTTTACAAGCATTCATCTTCACACTGTTGACAGCCATGTACATTGGCAGCGCTGTAGAAGACCATCATGAAGCTGACCATGGTATCGGCTACGAAGGTGCAGAAGTTCACTAATAGTTTGATATAACCACGCGGGTGGTACCGTAATAATATAGAACTGCACAGTTCCATATTATAATCAATTTGCAATCTTTTGTTTCACTAATAAATCTGTTTGATGTTTATGTTCGCAATGTTGTTTGGTCTGCTGTTGGAAGCTACGGGTAGCGTAGCCGTGATGGGTGCTGCCGTTGGTGCTGGTTTAGCTGCTATTGGTGCTGGTTTAGGTATTGGCCGCATTGGTGGCAGCGCGATGGAGGGTATCGCCCGCCAGCCAGAAGCCGCCGGTCGTATCCAGACTGCCATGCTGATTATAGCCGCTCTCATCGAGGCCGTTGCTCTGTTCGCAGCCGTTATCTGTCTGCTGGTTGCTACAGCCTAACCTGGCTTAGCTTACGACGTACTAAGTCGTAGTGTACCTGCAGCGCTGAGTTTAAGTAGGCTGACTACATTAGGTGTCGGCACCACTACTTGCCTATTTTTCTGGGAAACGCCCACCTGTTTGGGGTTGCCGACGGGCGGGCGTTCTCCAACAAAAGATTGATTCAATACCTGGATTTTCATT
>JAQBNX010000532.1 GCA_028288385.1 Spirosoma sp. | reverse complement strand
TCGACTTCCTCCGCCGACCGGCCGTTCCATTCTGTCACCACAATAATCTGGGTGTTGGTTACGTCGGGAAACGCTTCGAGGGGTGTGTTTAGGTAACTAAAGATACCAGCGATAATGAAACCACCGGTCAGGAAGAATATGAAAAAGCGGTTCTTCAGCGAAAAGCCGACAATGTTGCGAATGAAGCTATTCATGGTCCTAACCCCCGTAAGGAGCTTTTAACAAATGGTGGGTAGGTTTTTGGTAGGTCTAATCGTTGAGCGCGTCATAGACCAGCAGTTGATTACGCGAAATAATTTTTTCGCCTGGTTTCAACCCCGAACGTACGTATGATACGTCGTCGAGCGATTTTAAAATGTCGACTTCGCGGGTCTCGATATTAGAACGGCCGTGAAAAACCATTACGTAGTGTTTGGAGCGGTCAAAAATGACGGCGCCAGCCGGAATGGCAGCCATTTGTCCGCCGTTGTCGTAGTGCAGCGTAACGGTTGCGTGCATTTCGGGCTTTAGTTTCATGCCCGTGTTGGGGAGCTTGATACGAACCGGCATGGCTTTGGTGGCCGGGTCGAGCACGGTATAAATCTTATCGACATGCCCCCGAAACTGCTGGTCCGGATAACTCAGCGTTTCAACGGATGCTTCCATACCGAGCCGGATCCGGCCGATGTCGCTCTCGTTCACATTGGCTAGCACCCACACCTGGCTGATTTGACCAACGGTGAACAAATTTTCAGCATTATCGGACCGAAGCTGCATCCCTCGATTAACCTTCTTCTCGATGATGTAGCCGTCAATAGGCGCTTTCACGGTATAAGTAGACGTTTTTCCCACGCCGTAAATTCGGTAAACTTCGTGAATACGGCTCACCTCGGCCTGGGCCCTGTCTACTTCTTTTTGAGCGGCCGTTACCTCGCGCTCAGAATTAAGTTTGGTTTCAAACAGGTCCTGCGCCACGCGAAGGTTTTTCTCGGCCAGCAGCAAATCGGACTGAGCCTGCGTATTCTGACGCTTAAAATCGGCGACTTCGCCCGATCGGATGGTTGCCAGCGTTTGTCCTTTTCTGACGAAGTCGCCAAGCTCAACCTTTACGTCTTCTACGTCGCCACCCACGAGCGGAAATACCTGAATCACGCGGTTTTCGTCGGCCACAACTTTGCCCACCAGGGTTAATTCACTGCGCAGGGGCTGGGTGACTACGCTATCCAGCCGAATGCGATTCATCATCGTATCGGACAGGGCAAACCCTTTTGTTTCCTCAGTTTCTACCTTCTGTTTGCAGGAAACGGCCCCGGCTATTCCCACCAGCAGCATGCTCCAGACCAAAAATTTGTTCATGTGTCGTTTACTTAAACAAGTCTTCACCAACGAGGTAATTCAGTTCTTCGTACGCCCCCACGCGGTCAGCTTTAAGGCGGTTTAACTCACGGATACTTTGATTGTAACTTTCAATCAGGTCCACAAACTCTATGAGCGTGATATTTCCCTTTTGGAAACTTGTTACCACTCCCTGGTTGAGTAAATCGAACTGCTGCATAAACTGCCCCTCCACCGACTGCACCCGCCGTTCAACCTCCCTCACTTTCTGCAACGATGTGGTTACCTCATTACTAATCTGAAAGGAGCGTTGCCGCTGGAGTAGCTGTTGGTAGCTGATTTGACTGCGGGCTGCCCGAATGGCTCCCTGGTTACGGTTAAACACAGGTAGGTCGGTCGTAATACTAAGGCCCACGTAATTCGGAATATAACTACCTGCCTGGTCATAGGTGCCGCCAGCGCGCAGGTCTGGACGTGCCAGGGCTCGCTGAAGATTATAATTCAACTCGGCCTGCCGGGTCAGCGATGCCGCCACGAGCAGATCGGGCCGGTTGCGTAAGGCCATCTGCTGGAGTGTATCGTCAGATTGGTCGGGCAGGTGGTAACGTCTCGCTTCATTCGGCACCAGTGGCTGCACGGGCTGCTGAACACCCAGGTAGGTACGTAATAGGCGCTGGTCGTCGGCTAACTGAAGCAGAATTTCTGTTCGGTCATTGCCAAGCTGAAACAGCAGGGCTTTGAGCCGGACCAGTTCGCGCAGCGATACGTTGTTGCGGCTGTACTCTTTTTCGTACGCATTGACTGTGGTTTGAATGGTCACAATCTGCTGATCGAAGCGAGCCAGGGTACGCTGCTGAAAGTAAATGGCGTAAAAACGGCTTCGCAGTTCAAACCTTAGCCCCCGCAGCAGGTCGAGTAGTTCGTATTCTGTCAGGCGGGCAGCTTCGGTAGCTAGGGCAATGCGTTTATTACGCTTGCCTGCGGTATAGAGTAATTGCTGAACGGTGATTATTTTTTCGCCTTGCCTGCCCACATCCAGCACCCGGCGGGTTTGGTTATTGAAAGCGCTTAACTCAAGGTTAACAGAGGGGTTGTCGTATAGGCTAGCCTGTAATATTTGGGCCTGACCCGCTTCAATGCGAAACCGTTCTGCCAGCAACAGCAAGTTGTTTTTTAGAAACAAGCTGTCGGCCTGCTGCCGGGTTAATCGCAACGAATCTTGGGCATGGGCGGCTGTACTGGAAATAAGTAAACCAATGAAAATCAGCAACCTCATATGGGTGAGTAAAAATGCGGATACAAAATTCGACTTTAATTAATTTAAGAAAATTGAGGACTGATTAAAAAAATATTAGAATATGATTAATACTGTTGTAAAGGCCGCCTTTTAACCAATTTAGGCCTTACCGGTTATATGAAAGTAAACCACTTTTCCGGCCAATAATGAAACCCATTTACTTAAGTATAATCCTCCTTATTCTTACTATCGGTATTTATAACGCCAATGCGCAGCAAACGTATTTCAACGTGCCTTCGTCCGATATCGTCGATAAGCATAAGGTGGCCGTTCAGCAACAGGTAAACATTGGTGAGTCGCTTCGTTCAGCAACTACGTTCAATTATGGAATAGGCCGCGAATGGGAAGTCGGCTTAAACGTCAATAATCTGGATTACCTACCGGACGAACGTCGTTTCAGCCGGAACGATTCTACGCTTCAGGAGCCGTATGGCCCATTGTTACTAATCAATACACAGAAGGCATTCGACATTGTCAAAAACCTGCGGGTTGCCATTGGCGCGCAGGGGGGCATGAACTTAAGCCCCAGGAATCAGCCTCGTCTGGTGGGATATCTATATACTAACCTGGCTGGCTCTCTACAGGATGAGCACTATAAGTGGTCGCTGGGTGCCTATACCGCCAACCCACGTTACACAGGTGAAGGCCCGAGGGCCGGATTTCAGGCTGGGTTCGATGCCGGGATTTTCTACCAGAAAGTGCACGTACTGGGCGACTGGATATCCGGGTCGCATGGTCTGGGTCAGTTAGTACTAGGTGCTGAGGTGTATTTGGGAAAGCACGTCCCACTGGCTGTAGGCTGGCAGCGTACCAACAGCGATGGCGCTCAGGCAGTGGTGGTTCAGTTAACGTATACGCCGAAGTGATAAATAGCTACTCGATTGAAAATGCCTGTATCATATAAATAAGAGCGGTCCGTGCGCCTGCCCTACTCCTGACTGTATGCTTCGGACGTAACGATTAACCGCTATTAAAAATCGTTATGCAACCGGAAGATCTGTTTCTATTGAAGAGAATAACTTTGAGGGGTGTAAAACAAGGGAGCCGTTGGTCATGATCAACGGCTCCCTTGTTTTACACCCCTCAAAGGCTTACCACTGCGCCATAGGCAGGTTTACAGATTGCAGCTCCAGATCAACTTCTTTTGATTGAATAGCCATTCGGTTGAGCGATATGTAAATGGCTTTTACCGCATTCTCAATGCGTTTCCAGCCTTCTTCACTACGTAGATCGATACTAATCATGGTACGGTCGTTTTGCGCCATAATGGTTAGATAGGTCATAGCACCCAGCACAACGGCCGAAATAGCCTGTGTATCGGCTCCTTTTACAAAGGATAACTGATCGACGAGCCGGGTCATCTCTTCATCCTGGGCACGAGCAGTTGTCTCGGCTATCGAGTCATTTTCGATGACATTTGCTTTTAGTATCTCGCGGGCCGCTTTAAACGTCCGGAAATACCGGTACGTTTGAATGACCTGGCGGTACCAGATCCGGGCTACGTCTGATTCATGCAGAGGACGAATCTGGTCAAGTACGGCAGGATTGAAAACTGGAAAGAGTTTGCCCATTTTGACGTAATATTCCAGCAAGCCTTCCATTCCACCAAAATAGCGGTATATTAATACTTTGCTGACATTAGCCTTTTCGGCCACTCGGTTTACTCCTACGCCTTCAAGACCACGTTCAGCAATGACATCTTCCAACGCTTCAATGATGCGCTGGGTTGTCTTCGCCCGATTCCGCCTTACCTTGTCGTCCTTCTCCATTGAATGCGTTCTTTATGTAATTACAAGAGTTTATACTTGTTTGACTGTAATAACCGATGTAGGTCACACCTTAATACGGTATTATTACTAAAATATGGCCTTAACTGTTCTCAAATCAACCTTAATCTCGGTGATTTGCTCTAGAAAAGTCCATTTTAACCTTTGCCTCATTCTGCAAGAGTGGAAATAGTTTATTTACAAATTACGCTAATGAGTATAATATATTTCTAATAATTGTTTTTTAACAAAGGACGTCAAATTTCAAACACAAGCAAAAAATATACCTGTTTTATAGTAAAATTATACTAATTAATAGTAACAGTAGAGATGCGTCGATTGCATAAAGTTATACAGACAATACCCGTACGGCTTCTCCTTAACTATAATAGATCGAAACACTGGCTCTTACCTTT
>JAQBNX010000524.1 GCA_028288385.1 Spirosoma sp. | reverse complement strand
CGACGGCCCCATAAACGCTACGTACTCGCCTTTTTGAATACTGATGGTAACCGACTTAAGGGCCTCAATCACTTCACTGCCCATCACGTAACGTTTGGCGATCTCCCGGGTCTCTATGATGTTCATGTAGGTTGTCGTTAAGAAACAGCGCTGCTACATTGCCGCTACAATACGCCGACGACGGCGTTGAAAATAATTGCGTATAAAAAGGCCGGTCAGGACGGCGATAGAGGCATTTGGACTGTCATCGTCTACGCGAATATCACCGTGGTCAGCAAAAAACTGACGCGTAAGCGAATAATTAACAGTCTCACGGTCGTCGGCATCGGTCATTCCTTCCCGGATCATATCCCACTCACGCATGAGTACATTATGGCGCTTCCAGGTGTATAACTCGCCCGATTCCAGTCGTAATTCGGCCCGTTTACCAAAATGCAGCGTAATCTGGCCAACTATCCGATTATCAACCTTTCTGTCGTAAATAGTAACACTGTGCCTTATAAAACCTGTTACGTCGAAGCGAAGCTGAACGTCATACAGGTAGGCATCAACATCGAAACTAAATAGGGCGTTACGGTGCATACCCCCAACTGGCTGATCACCCTCAATAATAACCACTTCGCGGCTGAAAGCTTCTTTAGTCCAGTTCAGTTCTTTGTTCACGGCTGCTTTGTTTAGGATGCATCAAAACTAAGCTATTCCAGAAACTTTTGCCGGTCCTTTTCGATTGATGCCAGTTTTTCCTGATAAGTGCCTGCAAACACCTGATAATCGGTGGGCGGAATCAAAACGCGTAGTTTGGCCAGGCCGTCTTCGGCATAGTCGGGCAGGTTCAGATCAAGACAAAGCATAACGTATGTTTTCAGCAACTCAGCATTGTCTTCATTGAACGGTAGTGCCCGCAAGACCATGTCGTATGCTTGTTTTGGTTGCTTTTGCTGGCGTTGAATAAGAGCCGTCGACGTTGCAATCCGGGCATTCAGCGGAGCCAGCAGCAAGGCCCGCTCATAGGCCTGCTCTGCCTGGCTCATGTGGTGGGTTCGTTCATAGGTCTGCCCCAGCCAATAATCCCGATCTGCCTGGTACCGGGGCAAAATAGACTGTTTAGCCATCGTTTCGGCTGAGCCAACGCTCCGTCGGAAGGCTGACAGGCGCACGGCTGCTACGTTGCGCATCGAGATAGCCACCGGGCTGATCGTCTTTGCATCCGGCAATCCCGACAATACTAACTGTGCGTTGCGCCACTGTAACTGGTCAAGATAGTCGTTCACCAAGGCAACCCCGGCTACGGTTTTTAAATTGATATCCTGAATAGTGTCCCAATAGCGCCCTCGATTGGGATTGTCGAGACGATACGTAACGTAAAACGCTTTCTCAAAGTCAGTTTCTGGCTTACGTTCCTCATACAATACCTGTTTCAGCGCCCCCACAGCCAGATCATTCCGGGAGGCCGTTTCCCAGAGAGACTGTGCCGCCACGGGATCGTTGGCTTTGGTTAGTGCGACTGCGCGGTAGTAAATTGATGTAGTGTCGTCATTCTCGGCAAAAATTTCGGCCGCTTTGCGATATAAGCCCTGCTCAATGAGCCACAGGCCCATAATGGAGCGGTAAGCGGAGCCATTGCGCTGATCGCCCTCGGCCAGCTGGCTCATCAGGCTAAACGCGGTTGAATGGTTATGCCGATTGTATTCGGCTACGGCCCGAGCCTGCAACAGATCGTCTGTGAAATCCTGATTAACCGGGTCGGCAGACCGGTGTTGTAATAGGGTCGTCAGGGCCGTATCAGGGCGTTGATTGGCCAACGAATAGTTATATAAACTGGCGAATCGACCCACGCTAAGTCCTTCGTTATCCGGCTTATTCGTTAACCAGTCAGGCCTGTTCGGCATGGTTGTATCCTTGCGTGCTATTAGGCGTAGGGCCAGCGCGTTGGCCTGATACGATTCATAGGATGATTCGCTAAGGTCCGTTACCAGACTCGGTTCAGCAGCCAGCACCTTTGGGTTGCGGGCGTAGAAGGCCAGCAGATTTGCCATCGGCACATCGTCCCGACTGGCCTTACCCGTTGCCGATTTCAGGTAATAATAAGCCGAGTCGGCTACACTCGTGCGGGCATAAAGAAAGCCTAAGTTGTTTTGGAGTTCTCCACTCTGAGGAAATGCCCGAATGCCCCGTTGCAGGGTTTTTACAGCTTCAAAAAACAGGTTTGTTTGCAGGTACGTCTGGCTCAGTCCGGCATAATCCTGGGGGTTAGGTTGTTTCAGCAGGGCCTGCTGGAAAAAGAAAGCCGCGGCCGTCTGATTATTCTGCGACAGGGCCAGCGAGGCCATGGCGTAGTTAGATTTGTGATTCTGAAACTCCTGCTCCAGCGCGAGTTGATAAAAAGCGTTGGCTGAGTTAGGTTCGTTACTAGCCAGGTATAAATCGCCCAAGGCATTGTAGTAACCGGCCGTGCCCTGTCGCAGGGTAATCAGCCCACCCGAAGCCAGCAGCACCACCACCCCAAACACGCCCGCAACGCGGAACAAGCTCAATTCCAACCGCTTGGGCTTGTACAATATCCGATGAACAGGGAGCCCCTGGCTGTAAATAGCCTTAAAGTTGATCAGCACATAAGCAATAAAAAACAGGCCCATCGCCAAATGCGTATAGACAATTACGTCCTCAAATGCCTCAACCAGTGGGTCATTGGCCGTGGCAAAGGCATAGGCCATCGTGAGCGTCGTGAGCAGAGCAAGGCCGGTATACAGAAAGGCTGCCCCATCGCGAAACGACACAACCCCCTGCTGCTCAATCAGGCGACGAAAACCCCAAAGTCCAACTGTTACCGAAATCAGATAAATCACAAATGGACTGATAGCCAGCAAATCCCAGTCGATATACTTGGCATTCCGGAGCCAGATTAGGGTTAAGTTAATCAGGTAGAGGAAACTGATGAACAGGAAATTATTTATCCCCAATGTTCGTCGCACACCCGCTTGAGGGCCATTGCCATCCGCCCGACCGGCTGAGGTAAGCCAAACCAGCCCGGCTATGGGTTCAATGGCAATAAAAAAAAGAAACCCGACACTGAACACGAGGAGCACCGGCAGGCCGTAGCTAACAAGCACCAGGGCGGGGTAGGCAACCGGAGACAGCGCACTGATACCCAGAGCTATAACAATTGTGAGCAGGCCAAACGCGCCAAGTCGCACCGGAACTGGGTAATCGGTCCGGAACGCGTGAAAGTAATAGCTTACCGAACCAAACATGAAGGTAAGCAACAGGAACAGGTAATTTCCACCCAGTCCCGGCACTTCGAGCATTCCCCACCTAAAAAAGGCCAGACCGAGAATCACAGCGGCCATGCTGATCAGATACCGAACCCGATCAAAGCGCGTAACGGCACTCAGCAGCAACACAAACGCCCCACCAATGCCAACCAGGAAAGCCGTGGCCGCACCTGGCCGAACCGCCATGGTCGAAGCTACGAATTGCTCCGACACGGCATAGGCTTTTCCGCTCACGGCATAGTCGAGCAGACCGTCGGTGAAGCCATGAAGCGTAATGGGAAGTTCGTTTAGTTCGCTCAGCACATCCCACCGCACTACGTTGTTCAAACCCCGTGCCCAGGCCATCCCGAACAGCATCAGGCCAACCAGAAAGGCGACAAAACTAATTAAGTAAGAAAACCGAAAGGAACGGCTCCAACCATTCCAGAAAAACAGCGATGACATGAAAGAGGAACGTAGTGAACAGCGCGTTAGTGCCTGTTCCCCTCCTGACTCAACCTGAACACCAATTGAACAACAATGGCAAGTGAGTGACCGGCAACCAGCGGGTCGATTTAGATAGACTTGTTTTTGTACAAATCTGCCGAGTTCGCCTTTTGCTCGTGTAAGAGGCTAAAAACCTTACTGCTAAACTCATTCGGTCGGGTACGCAGCTTAAAATGAGTCTGTGTTGCCTTGACCTTACGCGGTTTTTCTCCTACTTTTGCAGTCCCAAACTATGGGTAATATTTCAATAAGCTCAATTCACATACAAATGATTACGGCAACGGCAGTCAATACGGGTAAGATTACGCAGATAATTGGGCCGGTGGTAGACGTAAGTTTCGAAGGTGAAGGTGTCCGAATTCCCGCCATCCTGGATGCGCTCAGAGTAACCAAAGCCAATGGACAACAGGTGATTCTGGAAGTTCAGCAGCACCTCGGCGAAGATCGCGTTCGGACCATCGCTATGGACTCTACAGACGGCCTGTATCGCGGAATAGATGTCGTTGACCTCGGCCACCAAATTACGATGCCAACGGGCGAGGGTATTCGCGGGCGGCTTTTTAACGTAGTTGGCGACGCTATTGACGGTATTCCTCAACCCAAAACGACGGGTGTTGGCCTGCCAATTCACCGGTCGGCTCCCCGCTTTGAAGACCTCGCTACATCGACAGAGGTTTTGTTTACGGGTATTAAAGTAATTGACCTGCTCGAGCCTTACGCCAAGGGTGGTAAAATTGGCCTGTTCGGTGGGGCCGGTGTGGGTAAAACCGTACTTATTCAGGAACTGATTAATAACATTGCCAAGGCATACGCCGGTTTGTCGGTATTTGCCGGAGTAGGCGAACGTACCCGCGAAGGAAATGACCTCTTGCGTGAGATGATCGAAGCGGGAATCATTCGCTATGGCGACGCTTTCAAGCATTCGATGGAAGAGGGCGGCTGGGATTTGACCAAAGTCGACATGGCCGAAATGACCCAGAGTCAGGCTACGTTTGTATTCGGTCAAATGAATGAGCCGCCAGGTGCCCGTGCCCGAGTAGCTCTGTCAGGTCTGACTATTGCCGAACATTTTCGCGATGGCGATGGTGAAGGTGCTGGCCGCGATATTCTTTTCTTTGTCGACAACATTTTCCGCTTCACGCAGGCGGGTTCTGAGGTGTCGGCTCTGCTGGGCCGGATGCCGTCGGCCGTGGGGTATCAGCCAACGCTGGCTACCGAGATGGGGGTCATGCAGGAGCGCATTACGTCTACCAAGCGCGGTTCGATTACGTCGGTGCAGGCCGTTTACGTACCTGCCGATGACTTGACCGACCCTGCTCCGGCTACCACCTTCGCTCACCTTGACGCCACGACGGTATTGAGCCGGAAAATTGCTGAGTTAGGTATCTACCCTGCGGTTGACCCGCTGGACTCCACCTCGCGGATTCTTACTGCCGAAATCCTCGGCGATGAGCACTATAACACCGCCCAACGCGTAAAAGAGATTCTGCAGCGCTATAAAGAGTTGCAGGACATCATTGCTATTCTGGGTCTGGAAGAGCTTTCCGAAGATGATAAATTAGTGGTTAGCCGCGCACGCCGGGTACAGCGTTTCCTGTCTCAGCCGTTCTTTGTGGCCGAGCAGTTTACAGGTCTGAAAGGCGTGCTGGTTCCGATCGAAGATACCATTAAGGGTTTCAATGAGATCATAGACGGCAAGTATGATCACCTGCCTGAGGCCGCATTCAACCTTGTCGGTACCATTGAAGATGCCGTTGTGAAGGGCGAACGTCTTTTGAAAGAAGCCGGTCAATAATCTAATCTGACACAACCGTTAAAAATTAGGTTAGAACGCACTCAGTTTTTTAAATAGAGATTAATAAATAATGATACGTGGTACAGACACAATATTTTAAGCCT
>JAQBNX010000521.1 GCA_028288385.1 Spirosoma sp. | reverse complement strand
CATCATACAATCCTACTTTATCGTACAGGTAATCGAAACCACCCTCAAAAATATAGGAACGGTAGCGGTCGGGTTCGTAAATCTCGGCAATGAAAATCAGGCGTGGGTAGCGCTGTTTAACGCGGCTGATGGCCCACCGCCAGAATGGGACCGGCACGAGCTGCGCCATGTCGCACCGGAACCCGTCGATTCCTTTGTCAGCCCAGAATAGAAGAACATCCAGCATCTGACGCCACGTGGCCGGAACGGAGTCGTACTGTTCAGTACCGTCAAAGATGTTGAGGCCATAATTCAGTTTAACGGTCTCGTACCAGTCATCCATATCGGGTGCTGACGTGATAGACCCGGAGCCGGTGACTTTGGCCGGAAATTCAACATATCCGCTGGGTCGGGGCGACACAAATGCCTGACCGGGCAGGTAATAGAAATTATTGTCTGGAGCAAATTGCCTGCTTGTATCGTCCTGTTCGCCTAGGTCTACTACGCTAGCGGGTTTGGCATCGGAGCCATACTGCCGGGCTACGTGATTGGGAATAAAGTCAATAATGACGTTCAGTCCGTGGGCATGGGTGCGTTCTACGAGGGCGTCAAACTCAGCCATGCGGTCGGGTACGCTGACGGCCAGATCGGGGTCGACATCGTAGTAATCTTTAACGGCGTAGGGAGACCCTGCGCGGCCTTTCACGATGGCTGGGTCGTCGGGTTTGATGCCAAACGCTGAGTAGTCCGTCTGGGTAGCGTGTTCGAGAACGCCCGTGTACCAGACGTGTGATGCGCCAAACTGTCGAATGGCCTGTAATGCTGCCCCGTTGATGTCGCTGAACGTACCAACGCCGTTTTCGTCGCGGGAGCCGTTCGGCTTATTAGTTGTATTTCGATTGCCAAAGAGCCGGGTAAAAATCTGATAGATAATCAGTTTATCCATTACGGGGGCGGCAGAGGTCGTATTCATAGCGTTAGGCGAGTACTCATTCGTAGTGCCGCAAAATTATGGTCTTTCCTGACGAAAAACGCCAGTTATTTTTGCGTCTATTGCACTTCGTTACGTTTGTTCAGCAGAAAGACAAGTTTATACCCCATCGCCGGGATTATTGGATTTAAGAAGATATTTACCTAAAAAATACCCATATCCTGTCGAATGAAATTGCCTGCAACTTTCGCAAAACCGTCCCACCCGGCAACTGTCTTGCCTGCTCAGATCGACAAGCTAAAAACTAACCGCATAAAGCAAATCTGTTTAGGCTGGTTGATCTCCCTGTGTATGGCCGTTTCTGTTTTTTCTCAAAACGCCCGGATTCAGCGAGTCAACCCAACGAACTGGTGGGTAGGTATGAAAAATCCGGCTGTTCAGTTGCTCGTATACGGTCCTAATGCCGGAACACTAACGTACTCGGTCACTTATCCGGGGGTGAAGCTGGTGAAGGCCCACGCGGTTGAAAATCCTAACTATGCATTCCTGGACCTGACCATCGCGGCTGGCACTCAGCCCGGTACGCTCCAGATTGTGGGCAAACGAGGAAGTCAGACACTCATACAACCGTTTGAGTTGAAAGCCCGCGACAAGATGCCGAAGGGACAGGGCGTAACGGCGGCCGACTTCATTTATTTAGCCATGCCTGACCGCTTTGCCAACGGTGATGAAAGCAATGACAAGTTTGCCGATATGGCCGATCCGAATGCCGATCGGTCTAACCCATTCTACCGGCATGGGGGCGATCTGGCCGGTGCCGGGCAGCACCTCGATTACCTCAAAGACCTTGGCGTAACGGCCATCTGGCTTACGCCCGTGCTGGAAAACAACCAGCCGCTCACTAACGAAGGCGGGGTCATGCGGTCGGCGTATCATGGTTATGGATTTACCGACCACTACGCGGTAGATAAGCGTTTGGGCGGCAATGAAGCCTATAAAACGTTTGTCAGGCAGGCTCACGCGGCCGGACTGAAAGTGGTGCAGGATGCGGTCTATAACCACTGCGGCATTAACCATTGGTTTCTAAAAGACCTGCCCATGAAAAGCTGGCTCCACCAGTGGCCCACGTATACTAATACGTCGTATAAATACCAGCCTGTTACCGACCCACACGGGGCGGAAAGCGACCGGCGCGTTACGCTCGATGGCTGGTTTGTGCCCTTTCTGCCCGACCTCAACCAGAGCAATCCCTATGTGGCCAATTTTCTGATTCAGCACGCCCTCTGGACGGTCGAAAACTTTGGCGTCGATGCCTGGCGGGTCGATACGTATATGTATAACGACCAGCCGTTCATGAATCGCTGCAATGCGGCTTTGATGAGCGAATACCCCCGAATCCATATTTTTGGCGAGTCGTGGGTCAACAATGTCGTTGATCAGTCGTACTATACCCGCAACACCATCAATTTCCCGTTTAAATCTAACCAGCCCGGCGGGCTCGATTTCGTTGTGTATGCGGCTATGTTGGATGCGCTGAAGCAGAAGTTTAGCTGGGATGATGGTGTTAATCGGTTTTATCAGGCCCTGGCACAGGACGCCGTTTATGTTGATCCCAACAAGCTCGTGACGTTTCTGGATAACCACGATACGGACCGCTTCCTGTCGGTGATTGGTGATGATTTTGACAAGTATAAAATTGGCCTAACGTGGCTGCTCACTACGCGCGGCATTCCGAGTATGTACTATGGTACCGAAATTTTGATGAAGAACTTCAAGGATCCGTCGGATGCAGAAGTCCGGCGCGACTTTCCGGGGGGCTTTCGGGGCGACAAAGAAAATAAATTTGAAACGGCGGGGCGCACCGACCGGGAAAATGACGCGCACTCTTTTGTGCGGAAACTGGCTACCTACCGGCGCGATAACCCGGTGCTTCATACGGGTAAACTAATGCAGTTTCTGCCCCAGGAGGGTATCTACGTATATTTTCGCTATGACGGCAGCAAAACCGTAATGGTAGCGACCAATACAAATGACAAGGAAATCTCGCTTGATACGGCTCGCTTTGCCGAACGCATGAAAGGTTTCACCTCAGCGCACAACGTCCTGACCGACATGACCATTAGCAATATGAAACTCATAAAATTGCCCCCCAAAACCGCCGTTGTACTGGAATTGCGGAAATAAGCTATTGGATAGTAGGTTGGTCATTACAGCATACTCACCATTCTAAACCTGTGGTACGTTCCTGGGGGCTTAAAAACTTCTCAGGACCGCATGAACTGATTGCAACTCAATAGCCCAATTTTAGCGGAAGTATTTTTGCCCTGACACAAAGGAACGGCTGAATCGGCTACTTTTACCGTTCATAACCGAAACAGCGTATGCCCATTAAAGCTTTTTTGTTTGACCTTGATGGTGTCATTGTCGACACGGCCATCTATCACTACCAGGCGTGGAAACGACTTGCCAATGAACTTGGCTTCGACATCTCCGAGGAATTTAATGAGCAGCTTAAAGGCGTTAGCCGGACTGACTCGCTCGCTATAATTCTGGCACACGGCAATCTAACCCTACCCGATGAAGAGAAAACCCGACTGGCAACCCAAAAAAACGAATGGTATCTGGAGCTTGTCAGCCGTATGACTTCGGATGATATTTTGCCTGGTGTACCTGCTTTTTTCTCGCAGGTACGCCAACTGGGTTTGCTGACGGCGCTTGGTTCAGTCAGTAAGAATGCTCCCCTGATTCTGGAGCGCATCGGCATGAGCAACGTGTTCGATGCTATCATTGATGGCAATAAAATCAGCAAAGGAAAGCCCGACCCGGAGGTATTTACGAAGGGAGCCGCTGAACTGGGCGTTCAGCCGGCCGAATGCGTCGTGTTTGAAGACGCCGTAGCGGGCGTGGAAGCTGGCAAGCGGGGAGGGATGTTTGTTGTTGGTCTTGGGTCGCCCGACGTGCTGACGCAGGCTGACTTCGTCAGGCCCTCTCTGGAAGCCTTCACCGTTGAAGAACTGCTGAGCCAGATCGAAATTGATGCCAAAGCTGTCTAGGGTATAATAATTAGCCGGGACTGGTTTGCCTGTATGAAACGGATTTTGACCGCTCTCGTATTTGCTGCGGCTTCCTGCTCAGCGTTCGCTCAAATCACCGATACTACGTCGGCGTCATTCCAGCGCGAATTAACATCAGCTGGTATTGCATCAAAATTATCCGTAAGCGGCTACGTCGAAACCTACTACGTTCACGATTTCAGTGCCCGTAAAACAGCACAGGAGCGACCGGGCTTTTTGTACAACCACAAGCGCAACCGCGAGGTTACCATTAATCTGGCATTTGCCAGGCTGTCCTATACCAGCGAGGGTGTCCGGGCGAACCTGGCACTGCAAGCCGGCACGTACGCACAATACAACTACGCGGCCGAACAGGAAATGGTCAGGCCCATCTTTGAAGCGAATGCGGGAGTTAAACTTTCTACTAAACGTGATCTGTGGCTGGACGCGGGTATTTTCTCGTCGCATATTGGTTTTGAAAGTGCTGTTTCGAAAGACTGTTGGACATTGACGCGCAGCATAGTGGCCGAAAATTCACCTTACTATCTGTCGGGCGTTAAAGTAACATACACGACTGGTACCACTGAGTTGCCTACGGGTAAATGGACGCTAATTGGTTCGGTTGTCAATGGCTGGCAGCACATCAGACGACCGGCTGGCTACAGTGGACCTTCCTTTAGTACACAGGTACAATACCAGCCATCGGCTAAACTAACGCTGAACTGGAGCAGCTTTATCGGTTCCGACCAGCCTGATTCGCTCCATCAGAGAAGGGTTTATACGGATCTCTACGCGATTATAAACCCTACCGAGCGTTTTGGCGTCATACTAGGCTTCGACATCGGTACAGATACCAGGCGGATAACCACTAACGGTGGCAGTGTAAGTAGCGGTAACTACGTATGGTATTCGCCCGTAATGATTGCCCGCTACAAAACCACCAACCGGAGTTACGTGAATGGCCGATTCGAATATTATGATGACCAACAAGGAGTCATCATCTCAATACCCGGTTTCCAGACCGTTGGCTACTCAGTGGGCTACGATTACGCCCTGCTCGACGGAATGGCCCTGTTCCGCTTGGAAGGAAAAGTATACGAGAGTAAAATGGCCATTTTTGAGACGGCTCAGGGGCTGCGCCGAACCAACGTGAGCCTCACAACAAGCCTGGCGGTCAGTTTTTAGCCGGGGTGCCCAGCGTTAAAACCCAAGCCACCCCGATACTTTAATGGCAAACGGCGTTATGGGAATACCGGATCGGACAGTATTGTCACGGTACGTTAGTCGGTGAATGGCATCCACACGCAGGACTTTAAAAATGTTGTCGATGCCATAGCCCACTTCAACGTAGGGCGTTCGGTTCAGAGAACTGAACCCTTCGACCGGCCGACTCTGCGCATCGATGGCTGGGATCATGGCCAGATTCGATGAAGAAACGCTTCCGACCAACACCTTCGCCGTAATCAGTTCGCGCCATTTCAACTGCCGTAGCACCGGAAGACGGTTGAAGAGTAGCCCGCCGAAATTGTGTTCAAACTGCAGCGTGACCCATCGGTCGCAGATGAACTCGAAATAATTCATTAGGTTATAGGCGTTGCCCACGTAAAACAGCGATTCGTTGCCCAGCGGGGTGTAGAGAAGGGGATAGGGAACTGTGGCCGGAATGATACCCGCCCCCAGCGTGTAGTATGTCCG
>JAQBNX010000206.1 GCA_028288385.1 Spirosoma sp. | reverse complement strand
CTAAATCGAAGAGATACATTAAGCCTTCGCTGTTATAAATCAGCGTTTTACCATTTCGGGTCCAGTTTGGCGCCTGAATGGAATTAGGAGCGGTAAAAATAACGTCACGTTTGCCGGTAGCAATGTCCATCAACTCAAGCCGGCTGCCTAAATCCATTTTGCCAGGCGCAGCATTTGCTTTGGCGGGTATGCTGATACGCACATCCTGGAAGACACCTTTCTCTACCACATCTTTGTTATGAGAACAAACAAATAACCCGACGTATACCTCATCGCCCAGGTCAATATCCGTTACGTCCCGAACCTGAAATGGTTCTCCGAATTTGGCGACCCGAAGCGTAAAGGTGGTACCCCGTCGTTCGAGTTGAATGACGTCGGCACCGGTAAGCGCCGAGCGGTTTTCTTCCGTAGTGGCTCCGGTAGTACGCCGGTATTGCAGCGATGTAAGACCATCGCCATGTACAGCGGCACTTACCTGGGGCGAATTGCCTTCCAGACTGGTGCGGGCCATCCAGCCTATTTTACGGTGTGGATCAATCCCCTTGCCAACCAGCGTACCGCGGGTATAGACGATGAAGTCTCCTTTCATCCGTTTCCAGAGGAAGTGAAATTCATCGCTGGCAGCCCAGATATTGGTGCCGGAACCGCTTAAGGTATATTCCTGACGGGCAGCGTTATACGTACCAGCGCCTGCGTGCAGAACCTGTCCAACGTCACTTTGACCATCAAACACACCAACGCCTTTCGATTGTGACCAGGAGGGGCGGCTTAAGGTAATCGTTAAAGCAACACAGACAAGTACGACTAGAATTTTACGGTTTATATTCATGTTCATGGTTAGCGCTTTGACGGCGTTGGTGAGAAAACGAGGATATGGAACAATTACTGGCTGCCTGGCATTGGAGGCGCTGATGTCTACAAGCGTCTGACTTTAATATTTTTAAGCCATACCTTCTGCCCATGGTGCTGAAACATGATCAGCCCATCGGTGGATTTAGCGAACTTAGGATTATTCTTAAATTTGCTTTTGCTGATTAATGCATTCAATTCAGGCGAACCAATTTCATATTCGACTACTTTGTCGCCATTCAGCCAATGTTCAACGTGATTTTTATTGACAACCAGCCGGGACTCGTTGTAATCGCCCACTGGCTTCAAGTGTTTGTTGACCGGGACAATTAAATCATAAAGTGACCCAGCCGAACGGATTGGCGCTTTATCGTTAAAGTTTATATCGTCCAGGAGTTGCATCTCAAAATTATCCAGCCAGTTTGGACTATTTCCATTACCGGACTGTTGGTCAGCTTCTTCGTTCATGTAGTAAAACACCCCGCTGTTTCCGGCAACGGATACTTTCCAGTCGAGGACCAATTCAAAATTCTTGTAGTTCTCCTTCGTGACCAGGTCAATATTAGGTACTCCCGTTTGGGCAACGAGGGCACCCTCTTCCACTTTCCAGGCATCGGCCGGAAAGGATGACATTTTATACCCTCTTAATTTCTCTACCGATTGACCATCAAACAGGTAAGTCCAGCCGCTTTTGCTCTGAGCATGAGCCAGCGTATGCAGCAACGTAACGAAAGCAATCAGGTAAACGGGTACGTTTTTCATTGGCTAGCAAACGGATAAGCAGTGAATGTGAATGGGCTACAGCGATGCTGGTGCCCATGATAAACTCAATTCTGGTTGACAATCTTTCTTACTAAGCTACTGTGGTCACCATTTTACTTTCGTTTACCCCATTTAGTCTTGCTACGTTGGCAAGTAGTGGTTTAGTAAGATACACCCATCATTTCGTGATACAGCCCCTTAACCGGCCAGTTCCTGCCACGAGATCAGTCCAATGGCCAGTACAGCTAAACCTAAACCAATTTTATTGGCCGTAGTGAGACGCTCCCTGAACAACAGCGCGGCCATGAGCGCAGCCAAGAGAATGACGCCGATATTATAGAGCGGGTAAACGAATGCGCCGTTGCTTCCAAAGGCCGACAGCGCCAGCAGCAGCGTATAGAAACTCAAAAAATTGGGAACCCCGAGCGTAACGGCTCCGATCAGGCTGCGGGGCTGGAACGTCTCCTTCCCCTGCACCAGTCGCACGCCCAGCATTACCAGCCCGGCCGCAACAGCCCCTAGAACCATCGTCAGCGTTACCGCTACGGTTTTGTCCGCTGAGGGAATGTAGCGCAGGTTCATGTAATTAATCATGGTATTTGTGGCGCCATAGAACAGGAAAACAGCCACTGGCAACAAGACATTCGCCCCCGACCGGTGCTTTGTTGCGACAGGCGAAGGAACAGGTACTTCCCTTGCCTGTTTATCGTCATGCCTGGCGGCTGCTTTCTTATACGTACTCAACCCAACGGCTACTACTGCCAACACCAGACCCAGGTAGTTAAACCCATCAAAGCGTTTACCGCCTGTGCCAAAGACAAACAAACTAAAACAAACGGGAATCACCAGAGACAGGTTATTGGCCAGCGACGTGGCCGTAATCCCCATTCGCTGGGTGCTGGCTCCCGAAAGCAGAAACGTCAGGATAAAGCCCACGCCCAATCCCAGGGCCAGCCACGTCCAGGTCTGGGCGAAGTCAATACGAAACACCTGACCGGCTGGCAGCAACAGCAAACCCGTCAGGAAACACACGGGGTAGTTGAATACGATGGCCTGGAACGTATTCACCTCATAACGCGGAAACAGCCGGAAATTCAGGAGTAACAAAACAGACAGGCCGATACTAAAGGCGAGGAACAGCATGATGGGCAGCACGATAAATTTAGGCGAAACTACATCCTTCCCATTTACCATTCCGCGTATATTCAGCAGACAAACTGCCCGACCGTTCAATCCATGGTAAAAAAGTGGTCTGTTGCCCTATGCTGTTTGATAACCTCAGTCGCTACTGGCCAGCATACCGTCTCGGTTCAGGTAACAGTGGCCCCTACCTGGGTGCACACCAGCTACAACCGAACGTACCTGTATCCGGAAAGTGATGGTCAGGTTGTTGAGCCTGTTTTCCTGGCAGGTTCGGTTTTTACCGTTGGCTATACAACCGGTGTAACAGCGCATTATACCTATGCCCCTGGCTGGTCGGTGGCAATGGGCGCCTGGTACAGCCAGACTTCCCTACGGCAGGTGCGATCCGTAGCCGCGGGTGAAGGAACAACAGTGGTGCGGAGTCGTACCGTGCGCCTGCCGTTTTTGCTCGATTACCAGCCGTTGACCCGGTCACTCTCGCCTTATTTCTCCCTGGGGCTCTTACTCGATTTTCCCCTTACGGGGCGGGTGGTGGTCACGCGGAGTGGTCAGCCAACGCAACACCTCAGACTGGGCGTCGGTAGTGGCCCGGTGTTTCAGCCCACGCTGGGTGCTGGCGTACGCTATCAACTGAGCCCCCGTTGCGCCGTAACCGTTCAGCCAATTGGGTCGTATAACCTGGGGCGATTTGGCGGCTCACAAACTGATAATTCAGCGTATGATGTGAGCGTACTGGCGCAGCTAACCTACTCGCTTTGACCGACCCGATACAACCAGACCGTTTCTTTACCCATCATTCGTTTAACGCATATTTTCCCGC
>JAQBNX010000506.1 GCA_028288385.1 Spirosoma sp. | reverse complement strand
CTTCGGCAGGCAATGGCCCGTTGGTAAAGCTCAGAAATGGCGACAGACCATCTCGGCCATATATGTCGAATCCTGATTCACTAACCTGGTATTCATTATTCTGCTGGAGGTCTTCAATGTCGTTGTAAATACGACCGACGGTATGGACAACACTGCTGGCGTTTTCATTGAAATAAACCAGCACAAAAGCCGGATACGGAAACACCAGGTCCTGCGTTGAAAATACCTCCAGTTCCAGCGAGCCGGTAAAATTTTCTTCAGCGCCATCCGGGTAGGCACCGGCTTCATGGATGACGTCAGTGAATTCGCTCATCTGCACCGACCACGCTTTGGCCGAATCAATGAGGATGTATTTTCGCGACAACAACATACCGGTCTTATCACGCAGCGTATAGAGTAAACCTACTTCCCTGATGTTTCGCTTCAGCAGCCAATAGCCCATGAAAATGACCTTGCTGGAATACATACTGGTATGCATCACAGGAAAAATGGCCGATGAACGTAGCACGGGCTTGCGGTTGGCCACTAAAACTTCCCCCGCACTTTGGGTCGCCTGAAGATGACTCTGGTAGGAACGCATCGTGTTCTATAAAGGATAGTTTACCGACTTAGGATTTGACAAATGCCAGGACGTTATCAATCACGTACTGCTGTTCGTCGTCAGTTAGTGTTGGGAACATGGGCAAACTCAGGCACCGGGCATAATAGCGTTCGGAGTTCGGGAAGTCACCCGGTTTCCAGCCAAACTGCCGATAGTACGGCATCAAATGAACCGGAATGTAGTGCACCTGGGCCATGATGTGGCAGGTTCGCAAAAAATCATACAACCCCTTCCGGTCATCCACCTGAATCACGTATAGGTGGTAGGCATGACCCACACTGGCAGGCGGTACAATGGTCGTTACGCTGGTTCCGCGAAAGGCCTCATCATACCGTCTGGCAATGGCCCGCCGACGGTCAAGCATGCTGTCGACCCGACTTAATTGACTCATACCCAGAGCTGCCTGAAAATCAGTCAGTCGGTAATTATAACCCAACTCCTGCAATTCCATGTACCAGCCCCCCCGTTCCGGATCGCCGGGCTGAAATTCCGTCAAATCGTCGGGCCTGCCCGTAATGCCGTGCGTTCGCAGCCGAAGCAGGTGTTTGTAAAGGGCTTCGTTGTTGGTGGTGATCATGCCGCCTTCCCCGGCCGCTATGTGCTTGACCGGGTGAAAACTAAAAATAGCCAGATCGGCCAGTGAACCATCGCCACAGCGGTGTTCGCTGGCCGGCGATTGAGCGTCGTCTGACGGTATGAACGAGCCACCCGGCGAGTGACAACTATCTTCCAGTAACCACAGGCCATACTCGTCGGCCAATTGGCGAAAGGCTGCCATATCAACCGGGTAACCCGCGAAATCAACGGGAATTATGCCTGAAAAATAACCTTTTGGGTGCTGCTCCAGCAACAACCGCACGGCATTGATGTCGAGCAGGGCCGTTGCAGGATCAACATCGGCAAAAAAAACCTCTCCTCCGCAATAGCGGATGCAGTTGGCTGAAGCCGAAAACGTGATAGGCGTCGTGATCACCCGCGTCCCCTGTGTTACGCCCAACGCCATGCAGCACAGATGGAGCGCAGCGGTACCATTAGCTACCGCAACGGCATATTGAGCGCCAATGTAGTTGGCAAATGCCGTTTCAAAGGCGGCAATGTGCGGACCCTGGGTCAGAAATGGTCCGCGTAACACCTCCGTCACGGCAATAATGTCGTCGTCCGTAATATGCTGGCGCCCGTAAGGAATGGAGTGGTTCATAGCTTTACAATAGGCGGCTAAGTCGGTTCAGCCTACGGGCCCTCGGCCAGTCTTAACATGTTAAGGATAAGCAACATAGCGACCCAGAAGCGCTACGTCCATTCTACGCTTGAAAAGCAGGATCGACATGCTGGCGTATCTGTTCGCGCAGTTCCTCCACGTTCAGCCACTCGGTGTTAGTCCCCGAGTTGTACTTGAACCCCATCTCAACGGGTCGGCCGTTAAAGGCTTTTATATAGTCGTCCATGCTCCAGGTGGGCGTGGCGGGCGTAATAACGTAGTACTTGTCGGTTTCGACCGTATTGAGCGAGTCAGTTTCTGTAATCATCTCCTCATGGAGCTTCTCGCCAGGTCGGATGCCGACTACCTTCAACTCGCAGTTGGCGCCGATTGCTTCGGCAACATCCGTGATGCGGTAAGATGGTATTTTAGGAACGAAAATCTCTCCGCCCCAGGCGTGTTCAAGTGCGTGAAAAACCATCTCTACCCCGTCTTCGAGTGAGATGTTGAACCGGGTCATATCCGCATGGGTGATGGGCAGGACACCGTCTTTTCGTTTCTCTAAAAAGAAGGGTACGACCGACCCCCGCGACCCAATTACATTGCCGTAGCGCACGACCGAAAACCGCAGATCGCGGCTGCCTTTCATGTTGTTGGCCGCTACGAAGAGCTTGTCGGAACAGAGTTTGGTGGCTCCGTAAAGATTAATAGGTGCAGCTGCCTTGTCGGTTGAGAGCGCTACGACCCGCTTAACCCCGTTGTCCAGAGCCGCATTAATGACGTTTTCTGCCCCAAAGACATTCGTTTTTATGCACTCCATTGGGTTGTACTCGGCAGCCGGCACCTGCTTTAGCGCGGCTGCGTGTACAATGATATCGACACCCTCGCAGGCCCGCTTGAGCCGCTCACCGTCGCGCACGTCGCCAATAAAAAAACGAATGGATTTGTACTGCGACTGCGGATAATGCTGCGCCATCTCAAACTGCTTGAGTTCGTCGCGGGAGTAAATAACAACGCGTTTCACCGCTGGAAAGCGCTGGTACACCATCTCGACGAATTTCTTGCCGAACGAGCCGGTGCCGCCGGTTATCAAAATGGATTTATTGGTTAAATCAAGCATGAGTACCTGTTTTTTTTAGTCGCACGTTATTCATGTGGTACGACTTCTTTTACTCGTTCCAGCGCATCGATGTAACTCTTTGCGCTGGCATTCAAAATGGAGACGCCCCGGTGGTCGGCGTATTCGCGCAGCACTTCGTAACCCCGAAAGACCTTGTGTAATGATAAAAACTGCGAAGCCATCGAAAACGTGCGCTG
>JAQBNX010000452.1 GCA_028288385.1 Spirosoma sp. | reverse complement strand
TAAGCTCTAATTATTTACTAGGCTCGTTGTACCGTAAAATTATTGGTTCATTCGAGATACCCAAATGTATCAGCAGGTCAAACCAGCAAAGTGACGGGTGAAACAACACAACCAGCCCATGAACCGTAAAATACGGGTGTGAATCGTACCATAGTGATTGTTGTGAGGCCACTTTGAAAGGAGCCAGTCATAAATGGGCGATCCTGCCGGTTGATGGGCAATTAATTCCGGTTTATCGGGTCGGCCTGCGTCCTCAGCCAATAGTGCAATGGTTACCGGCTAACACCCAACCAATTTTGGCTTGTCAATAAAGACACCATCCTCTAAAAACCAACAACACAATGAACCGCTTTGCCATTCGCTCAATCAACGCCCTATTACTAGGCGTATCGCTCCTCACACTCTCCTGCAAAAAAGACGTTGACGTGCTAACCCCCACTACTGGAAGCACGCAGAACCTCGCTTTCGTTGGCCCGCAATGGCAGATGAGCGCCTTCCTGCTCGATCCGTCGGTCGACTTCGATGGCGACGGAAAAGCTGATTCCGATATTTTACCGTTCATGCCGGCCTGTGACCGTGACAATGCAATCATATTTAATGCAGATGGTAAAATCAGCGGGCTGGAGGGACAACTTCGGTGCGATAACGAACCCGCCAAGAATCAAAAACCTGATACCTGGCGTTACAATGACGCCACCAAAACCATCACCATTACGGATGGTGAAGACCCAACCGATGTTTCTACCTGGGAGGTTGTTGAGGTCTCGTCCAAGAAGCTGACAATTAAAACGACGGTGGTAGAAGATGGCGTAACGTTTAACGCTTCGATTCACTGGAAAGCGCTATAAAGCAGCCTATTTCCCTTTTGTTAAACCGGGTGCATTGGATGGCTCATGAAATCTGAGCTATTTGATGCACTTTTTTGTGCTTATGAAACACGTTATGATTTTAACGGGCCTGAGCGGCAGTGGCAAATCGACCTTTGCCCGGCAGTTCTGTGTCCAAAACCCCAACTGGCTGCGCGTAAATCGCGACGACCTGCGCCGGAGCCTGCTGCCTGTTACGTTGCCCGAATATTGGCAAACCTGGTCCGACCGCGATAAGAACCGGATTGAAACGCTGGTCAGCGAGTTGCAGAAAACCGCCATTCTGGATGGCCTGGCACGAGGCTGGCATGTACTGATCGACAACACAAACCTGAAACTTGGGTACTTTAAAGAGTTTCGGCAGCTACTGACCAACCATTTCGACGCCGTGGAGGTTAGCTACCAACTCATCGACGTCTCAGTGAACGAATGCATCCGGCGCGATAAATACCGCGATGACTCGGTGGGGGAGGACGTAATTCGCAAACAGGCTGAACAACTCGCTATGCTCAAAAAGAATTTTAAATTTCGCCCGGAGACTGTGACGAGGAGCGACGTTTTTCAGCGCCAGCAGGACGAGCGTTTGCCGCGCTGTATTCTGGTTGATATCGACGGCACGGTGGCAAAAATGGGTGACCGATCACCGTTCGACTGGCACCGCGTAGGGGTCGACACGCCAAAGTGGCCTATTATCAATTTGGTGAAAGCTATGCGGGCGTCCGGCTACGCCATCGTGTTTTTCTCGGGTCGCGACGCCGTTTGCCGACCTGAAACCACCGACTGGCTCCTTAAACACTTCGGCTGGCTAGCCACCGATTTTACGTTGGTCATGCGCCCCAAAAATGATAGCCGCAAAGATTCCATCGTTAAACATGAACTGTTCGATCAGCACATTGCCAACCAGTACTACGTTGAATTTGTCGTGGACGACCGCCAGCAGGTAGTGGATATGTGGCGCCGGACGCTGGGCCTTACCTGCGTTCAGGTGGATTATGGGGATTTTTGATCGGAGATACTTGGTATGAGATTAGCCAACATCTGTCAAATCTATTTTCGCCACTACGTTGTTTACCTTGTAAACAAAGACTGAGCGTGACTATCGCTCTTTTATTCACTCGCTCTTTCACTCATTGCCATACATGAAACTCTTAAAAGTAGCCGCTGGTGTCCTGAATCAAACCCCGCTTGCCTGGGAACACAACAAACAAAACATCATCGACGCCATCACGGAAGCCCAGCGGCAGAACGTTAGCCTGCTGTGCCTGCCCGAACTCTGCATTTCGGGGTATGGCTGCGAAGATTCGTTCTATGCGCAGAATACCAATGACCAGTCTATTGCATCGCTGCTGGAGATTGTCGAACATACCAACGACATTGCTGTGGCCGTGGGTTTGCCCTTACGGCATAACAACCGGACCTACGACGTAGCGTGTCTGATTGCCAACAAGCGGATTCTGGGCTTCGCCGTGAAGCAGTACCTGGCCAACAATGGGGTGCACTACGAAACGCGCTGGTTCCAGCCGTGGCAGATAGGTTTGCGTGACGAAATTAAAATCGGTGAGTTTTCGTATCCCTTTGGCGACGTAGTGTTTGACTTATCCGGAATCCGTATTGGGTTTGAGATTTGCGAAGATGCGTGGATTGCCAACCGGCCCGGTCGGGCGCTGTATGAACGGGGAATTGACATCATTTTGAACCCGTCGGCATCGCACTTTTCGTTTTTAAAGTCGCAAACGCGCGAACGGTTCGTGGTTGATGCATCGCGGTCGTTCGGCGTCAGCTACATCTACACAAATATGCTGGGCAACGAAGCAGGCCGGATCATCTTCGATGGCGATGCCATGGTGGCTTCCAACGGCGAGTTAATTGTGTCGGGTGCGCGGCTGAGCTATGAGGATTTCGTGATTGTGCCCGCCGTGGTAGATGTGGAAGCCACGCGGCTGACCCAGGTGCAGAATCGTGGTAACCTGGCCCTGGCCCTGCCTAACCTGCGCGTGTCCGAGCGCTTCGACTGGCCCGAGATTGAACCCGTCATGCAAAAGGCCGAACTGGAAGCGTGGGAACGGGGCGGCTACCTGAAAGAAGAAGAATTTGCCAGAGCCGTAGCGCTTGGTTTGTTCGACTACCTGCGCAAAAGCCGGTCGCAGGGCTACGTCCTGTCGCTGAGTGGCGGAGCCGATTCCTCAGCTATTGCCGCTACGGTGTACCTGATGATTCGGATGGCTGTTGAAAACCTCGGCATCGATGGGGTCAAAAAGAAACTCAGTTACATTAAAGCCGTTCAGGATTGCAAAACACCCGAAGCCATGGTTGGCAAACTGCTGACGGTGATGTACCAGGGTACCGAAAATTCGTCGGACGATACGTTTAATTCGGCTAAAGAACTGGCTGATGACATTGGCGCTACGTTCCTTAACATCAACATCAATGGCCTGGTCGATACGTACCGGGGGCTGATTGAAGAGCAACTGGGCCGCAAACTTTCCTGGAATACTGACGATATTGCTCTGCAAAACATCCAAG
>JAQBNX010000431.1 GCA_028288385.1 Spirosoma sp. | reverse complement strand
TCAGGGTTAACTTGGAGGGCTGGAAGTAATTCTCATTCAGTTGAATGAATCCTTCCAGCTGCAGTTGCTTCAGGGCGTAGTGTGTTTCCTGCGAGGGCAGGCTGAACGTAGTGGTAAACGTGCTCAGATCAAAATCGTAACTACTGAATTCACCCCCGCCAAGTGGCACGGCCGTGTAATTGGCAATGGCCTGATACACCCGGCGCAGCATAGCCACCGGCTGGTATAACTGCTCGGTACGAAACAGGAGGTTTTCCAAATCGCCGGTTGTATAAAGCATCACGGCATACGCTTTCTGACCATCGCGCCCCGCGCGGCCTGCTTCCTGGTAATAGGCTTCAAGCGAATCGGGTATGTCGAGATGAACGACCACGCGCACATCGGGCTTATCGATGCCCATCCCGAAGGCATTGGTCGCTACAACTACCCGGGTTTTATTCTGAATCCAGGCGTCCTGCTTCGCGGATCGCTGCTCGTTGGTGAGGCCGGCGTGGTAGAAGTCGGCGGTGATATTCTGCCGAATCAGCATCTGGGCCACCTGCTGGGTTTGCTTGCGGCTTCTGACGTAAACGATGGCGCTGCCCGGAACACGCTCCAAAATACGGCGCAGCCGATCTTCTTTGTTTTCTTCCAGTAGTACCGAATAGGACAGGTTGGGGCGGGCAAACGTCTGCCTGAATACGGCCGGCGACTGCATAGCCAGCTTATCCAGGATGTCGGTTTGCACTTCGGGCGTGGCAGAGGCCGTCAGGGCAATAACCGGCGTATCGGGAATCAGGGCACGGAACTCAGCAATTTGCAGGTAAGGGGGTCGAAAATCGTAGCCCCAGGCCGATACACAGTGCGCTTCGTCGACGGCCAACAGGCAAACGGTCATCAGTTTCGTGCGTTCAATCACGATTTCGGTACGGAGCCGTTCGGGCGAGAGATAGAGAAACTTGATGTTGCCGTAGATGCAGTTGTCGAGGGTGGTGTCGATCTCGCGGTAGTTCATGCCAGAGTAGATAGCCGCTGCCGGAATGCCCCGTCGGCGTAGTTGCTCAACCTGATCCTTCATGAGGGCGATGAGGGGGGTAACGACAAGACAAACGCCCTTCATGGCCAGCGTAGGCACCTGAAAGCAGACCGATTTACCTCCGCCGGTGGGCATCAGCACAAGCGCGTCCTGCCGGGCCAGCACCGTGTTCACTACGTCCTCCTGCAGGGGGCGGAACGTGGTGTATCCCCAAAACTGCTGTAAAATCTGCCGTGTAGTCATTAATGCGTAGTTTGTCCGCCTGGACAACCGACCTATCGGCGCAAATTTACACCCTCTAAAAGACAAATCGGCCGACTGCGCGTTTTACGTTTATACCCAATCATCAATCTACAGCCTGAAAGAGTATGATTCAGAAAATTAGTAAGTCCGACGAAGAGTGGCGGCAGCAACTAACGCCGGAGCAGTACCGCGTGGCTCGTGGGAAAGGCACAGAGCGGGCTTTTACAGGAGCATATTGTGAATCGCACGAGCCGGGTTTGTATGCCTGCGTGTGCTGCGGCACCGAACTGTTCGAGTCGACAACCAAATTTGAGTCGGGCACTGGTTGGCCTAGCTTCACGGAGCCCATAGAAGAAGAGCGCATTCGGCTGGAAAAAGATTTCAGCCATGGCATGATCCGCACGGAAGTGTTGTGCAATGTATGCGACGCTCACCTCGGCCATGTATTCAACGATGGTCCCAAACCCACCGGAATGCGGTACTGCCTAAATTCTGCATCGCTGGTGCTGAAACGCGCTGAAGAGGTTAAATAAGTCAAGGCTGAGTCGACAGCAGGCAATCAGGACTGGAACGGTTCGTTTATAGTCGGGTTGCCTGCCACGCTCAGCCTCAAACAAACGTAATTACGTATTGACCTAAGTTTACCCAATCTACATGTTTTATTGGAATTTTTCGGCCCGGTCAAGCCCGGTCGGCCTTGCACTAATGTGGAGCGTAGTAGTTGCCCTCCTGCGGCCTCTGTCTGTGCAGGGGCAGGAGGTTGCCTCCTCCCCGGGGTATGCCCGGTTTGTTCGGCAACTGCGTACCGCACCGATAATCCCTAAAACAATTTGCTATAAAACCGAGCGGGATGAGTTTACCAGAATTCTGCCACCCGATGCGTTTCTGAAGGCACGTCAGAATCCGAGGGGGCGGCTGGCAGCCACGTCGCAGTTTATCGTTAACTACAACGGATTTACACCCGAAGCCCAACGGGCGTTTCAGTACGCAGTCGATATCTGGTCGACTCTCCTGGTGTCATCGGTGCCTATTCGGATTCAGGCTAACTGGATCCAGCAGGACCGGGGCATTTTGGGTTCAGCTGGGCCCACCGAGGTCAGGGTAGGCTCCGATGGGGTTCAGAAGGCCAACGGTATTTATCCCATTGCACTGGCCGAAAAAATTGCCCGGCGGCAACTCAACAACCCCAACGATCCGGACATTGGGGCTGATTTTAACAAAAACAACAACTGGTACTACGGTACAGACGCAAATCCACCGGCCGGACAAACCGACCTGGTTTCGGTGGTACTGCACGAAATATGCCACGGGCTGGGCTTCATCGGCTATTTTGGCGTACCAGACAACGGGAGCGTGGGTCAATACTTGTCGAATGGTTTCCCGGGGGTGTACGACCACTTTATTGAGAATGGTCAGGGCCAGCGGCTGGTGACCTCGATGACCGCTTTCCCCGATAACTCGGCGGCTTTGTTTCGCCAGTTTACCACCAATAGCCTGTTTCTGAATGGACCTATTTTGAAACAGAAGACGGGGCAGCGGGCCAAACTGTATGCGCCCGCAACCTACAACAAGGGATCGAGCATTTATCACCTCGACGAAAGCACCTATCCGGCCCGGAACCCGAACTCGCTGATGACCCCGCAGTTAGGCAATGCTGAAGCCATTCATTCACCGGGGCCGCTCGTGCTGAACTTTATGACGGATCTGGAATGGAAAACCACGTCTGTGCTGCACGAGCCACTGGCCAGCAGCGAGGATGTGAAAGATCTGGTCTTTAGCACGCGTGTCATCAGCGACACGACACTCACAGATGGGTCGGTTCGGCTGTTCTACCGCAAAGGCCCGCCCACAAACGCCGACTCGACATTTATTGCCATCACACCTGCTCGCGTTGGTACCACCGACGAGTTTCGATATACGCTTCCGGCTGCCCAGGCACAGGGTGACATCTGGTATTATTTTCAGGCGCAGGATGCGTCGGGCCGAACGTTTACGAACCCCGGCAAAACGCCCGCTGGTCAGCAGACGCTGCACCGCGTTCAGCTTGGACCAGACAACGTACCGCCGACAGTTCGATACAGTCCATCCAAAAACTTTATTTTCACCACCGCCGTCGCCGACAGTCTGCCCTTCTACGTCACAATTTCTGATAATCGGCCAACGGGTATCGACTCGGCTTATGTGGAATACCAGCTCAATGGTCAGGCTCAGCCCGCCCTGCCACTGCGCTACAGCCAGGGGCCAATTGGAAACGTTCAATACGACAGCCTATACATCAATCGGATCAGGTTTGGGGCAAACTCACTGAAGGCAGGAGACAAACTAACGTACCGCATTGTAGCGCGGGATGCATCTAAGGCCAAAAATCGGTCCATCAACCCAGCAACCGGCTTTTATGAGCTCAGTGTTGTGGCCCCGCAAGCCCCCCGCGACCGCTACGCAACGACGTTTCAGAATGCGGCTGCCGCTACTGATTTTGTCAGTTATGGGTTCTCGATAACCACACCGGAAAGTTTTACGAGTCCGGCGCTTAATTCCGAACATGCTTACCGCAATGGCAGCGATTACCGGTACCAAAGCAACTACGAATCGGTGCTGCTGGCCCCCATCACCCTGAAGGCCAACCCCGACAGTGCCCTTATGCGCTACGATGAGGTTGTTTTGGTGGAGCCAGGCGAACCTGGAAGCGTCTTTGGCAGCAGCGAATTCTATGACTACGTCATTGTCGAAGGCTCCAGCGACAACGGGCAAACCTGGAAACCACTGATCAACGGCTATGACTCCAACGACCAGGCCGACTGGCTGGCCGCTTATAACAGCCGGCCCGTTGCGGGACTACCAAACGAGCAAAACTCAGCAGCAGTCGGCACCTCATCACTCTACAAGCGACGCACGTTGCGCTTGCTGGCTACCGGAAATTTCAAGGCGGGAGAGACGATCCTGATTCGGTTTCGGCTCTTTGCTGACCAGTTGGCGCATGGTTGGGGCTGGATCATCGACAACCTGGAAATTCAGGTGCCGCCACCCCCGCCCGTGCTGGCTACTGAACCAGTGACCGCTGGCCGTTTCACCATATACCCGAATCCTGTTAGCACAGGATTGGTTCGGGTAGAAGCCGAACTGAACAAGCCAGTAGCCGACGTCGGGCTGACTGTCAGCGGGCCCAATGGGCAGGCTCTTCGGCAATCGACCGTTCACGTTGGTGGTACAACTTTCAGCCAGCAACTTGACCTTAGCCAGTTGCCCATCGGTCAGTATTTTGTCCGGCTGAAAGCAGGTGACGTAGTGCTGACACAAAAGGTTATTATTGCGCGGTAATAGCCACTTGTCCGTCCAGATACAATGAATGCCATTACGTTATGTAATGGCATTCATTGTATCTGGACGGAGCGCGCATCTAATTTCTGCCATGAAAACGCTGCTCTTCCTCGTCCTTATTGGTTTTATCTTGACCGGTTGCTCTCCCGTCCGGCTAATTGTCCGTGACCTGCGCACCAATTCAACCTATGCTGACCGTATTATGGGGGTTGCCCTCTACAATCCGGCCACTAGAAAGTATCTGATTCAACACAACGCCGACCGGCCCTTCACCCCCGCATCGACCACCAAACTATTCACGTTCTACGCCGGGCTGCTGACCCTGCCCGACTCGCTGCCTGTCCTACGCTACGTTGTTCGGTTCGACTCGCTTATTTTCTGGGGAACTGGGAATCCGCTCCTGCTGCACCCCGACTTACCCGATACGACAGCGCTGGCTTTTCTGCGTAACAGGCCGGAGCGGCTGTATTTTTCGGCCGTCAATTATAATAGCCCCCGCTATGGACCAGGCTGGGCGTGGGATGATTACAACGACTATTACTCCCCCGAACGGGCACCACTGCCACTTTATGGTAATGTGGTGCGGTTTAGGGGGAAATCCAGCAGCCCGAGCAGGTTTATGGACAGCGTGCAGGCCTCGTCCGAATCAAACGCGGTAAAGACCATCCGGCGTGCCGAATTCAGCAATCAGTTTCTACGTCCTGCCCAGGCTGGCATTGCCGTACAGGACGTACCCTTCCGCTGGCAGGCAGGGCTGGCGGCTCAGTTGCTGGTCGATACGCTGCATCGGCCGGTTGGTGTCGTTCAACAACCTGTTTCGCCTAATGCCCGACTGCTGCGGGGTATAGCAACAGATTCTCTTTACAAACGGATGCTTCAGGTAAGTGACAACTTTTTCGCAGAACAATTACTAGTCATGATTGGCGCTGAGAGTTCCACCAACCGGCTCGATCCCACCGCCCAGCTACGCCGGGTGGCCGATTCGGTGCTGCACTATCCGGCTGCTTCGGCAAAGTGGGTCGACGGGTCGGGGCTGTCGCGCTACAATCTATTTACGCCGAATGTCCTGATTGATTTGCTGACTAAACTGGCAGCCCTCGTGCCGCAGCAACGGCTGTTTGCGCTGCTTCCAGCTGCGGGGCAGACGGGAACATTACGAAGCATGGCCCCTTCGGATAAGCCCTATCTATTTGCCAAGTCCGGGTCCATGAGCGGGGTATACAACTTGAGCGGCTACCTGCTGACCAGGCGAGGAAAATTGCTTTATTTCAGCGTGATGAATAACAATTTTACGGGGTCGGTTTCTGCCGTGCGTCAACAAACAGCAGAACTCCTGAAGCAGATCCACGAGCGGTTCTAACCAGGTTATTTTTTAATGAGCAGATAAACCGGGTAACTTACCAGAATGAACCCGATGGCATAGAGGCTGCTGGAGAAGTCACCAATAACAACGCCAGCCAAAAACGCCAGCGAAGCCAGCAACAACGTCCAGGTAGTGAACGGATAACCCCAGGCCCGCACCGGACGGGGAAGTGCTGGCTCGGTTTGTCGAAGTCGAATCAGGGCCGCAAAGCCCGACGCGTAGCACAAGACAAAAAAGAACGTAGCGATGTCGGAGAGCTTACTGTATGTATTGGTCAGGATCATACCAATGGAAGCACCGGCCGTCAGCAACGTAGCATAGGTGGGTGTGCCACCGTCATTGACGGCGGTAACGAATCGGAAAAACAGCCCGTCGCGACCCATGGCGAAGATAACGCGCGGGTTGAACATGATCTGAGCGTTAATGATGCCCATGATCGAAATCATCAAGAGGAACGTAACGATCTGCGCCCCGCGCGGCCCAAACAGCAATTGTACAGCATCGGCAGCCGGGAGTTTAGAGCCTGCCAGCGTCTGCAACGGTAAGACGTAGAGCAACGCCAGGTTAACCAATAGATAAATACCAATAATCAGCAAGACGCCACTGATCATGGAGCGGGGCAAGTTGCGGCTTGGGTCAACGTCCTCTTCGGTGAAGTAAGCCGCCGTGTGCCAGCCATCATACGTATAGAACACCGATTGCAGCGCAGCCAGAATCCCCAGCCATACTCCGCCCTCGGCCAGTGGGCGAATCGTGCTGGCTGATACCAGTGCCGTTTTTTCCGGAGAGGCTGTAAAACAAACGACTACGAACGCCAGCAGCCCCACCGCTTTCACTACGCTCATCACCTCCTGCGCCTGGCTGGCCAGACGAACGCCGAGCCAGTGAAAGGCAACAAACGCCAGCAGGATGCTAATTGCGACAAGTTTTTGATGGTTTACTAATGATGGGTTTAGTAATCCAATGTACTCGCTCATGACGGCGGCTCCAAAAGCCATGGCCGATACACTGCCGAGCCAACTGCTGATGCCAATGATGAAGCCCGCATAGTTGCCAAA
>JAQBNX010000416.1 GCA_028288385.1 Spirosoma sp. | reverse complement strand
TGGTGTTGTATGACCAGACGCCGAAGCATAAAGAAAACTTTAGTAAGCTGGTTGGTCAGAAATTTTACGACAGCCTGCTGTTTCACCGGGTCATTCAAAATTTTATGATCCAGGGTGGTGATCCTAAGTCACGTAACGCGCCTGCAGGCGAACCACTGGGTAATGGTGACGTGGGCTATCAAATTCCGGCTGAGATTGTTCCCGCCTTGTTTCACAAAAAAGGAGCATTAGCAGCGGCCCGTGACAATAACCCAGCGAAAGCATCGAGCGGATGTCAGTTCTATATTGTACAGGGACGAGTGTGGCCCGATGATGAGTTGCAGAAGCAGGTGGCTCGTAGTCAGGCCCGTGCTCCAGGGCGTGTCTTTACGGAGGAACAGAAACAAACGTATAAAAGCCTGGGAGGTAGTCCCCACTTAGACGGTAATTACACGGTTTTTGGGGAGGTTATTGACGGGCTGGCTATTGTGGACAGCATTGCCAGCCAGACTCGCGACGCTCAGGATCGGCCGAAACAGGACATCCGCATTACCATGACTGGCGACTGGATCAGAAAGAAGAAAATTACGAAGCAGTACAAATTTCGGTATCAGTAGAGACACACATGAAAAAAATTCTCATTACCGGTGCCAATGGGTTACTGGGACAAAAATTAGTTGGCCTGCTAACTCAACAGTCTGGTGTTCAGCTTATTGCTACGGCACGGGGGGGCAATCGGCTTCCCTACACCAACGGATATACGTACTGCCCGATGGACATCACGAATAACCAACAAGTGATGGACGTAATTGGCGAGATACGTCCGGATGTAGTTATCCACACGGCAGCCATGACTGATGTGGATAAGTGTGAACTGCAGAAGGATGACTGCTGGGCTCAGAATGTTCAGGCGGTCGAGTCGATTGTCAACGCGTGCCGGTCGGTCGGTGCTTTTCTGCTACACGTATCGACTGACTTCATTTTTGATGGTACAGCCGGACCATATGATGAAACGGCAGAAGGAAACCCGATTAGTTTCTATGGCTGGAGTAAGTATGCCGCCGAAAAAGTCGTTATCAATTCAGGCCAGGCAGATAGGCCGCTACGCTGGGCCATTGCCCGAACGGTACTCGTCTATGGGATTGCCCACGACATGAGCCGCAGTAACATTATCTTGTGGGTGAAGAAATCGCTCGAAGACGGCAAAACGATTAAAGTTGTAACCGACCAATGGCGCAGCCCGACACTGGCCGAAGACCTGGCCATGGGTTGCTACCTGATTGCAGACCAGCAGGCCGAGGGAATTTTCAATATTTCGGGCAAAGAGGTCTTAACGCCCTACGACATGGCGATCAAAACAGCCGATTTTTTTGGGCTTAATAAGTCATTAATTACCAAGGCCGACGCATCGACCTTTACGCAGGTGGCCCGTCGTCCTCCCCGTACGGGATTTGTACTTGACAAATCCCGTACGGTGCTCGGTTACAACCCGCACACTTTTGAAGAAGGCATTGCTGTATTGTCTGGGCAATTAAAGCAGCCTGCGTAATGCTGAATCTGACTGTAAAACCCGGTATTAAAGTAGATTAGTGGTTCTATAATGCCGTTAGGAAACTTAATACGAAAATCAGTGCACCAACTCAGGATGGAAGGGCCAATGCTTATGTAGTAAGTTTTCTGGCTGAGAAGTTTGGTATTGCTAAATCGAACGGAACCATTGTGGTGGGGTTCGCCAGTCCGCAGAACTAAGTATAACGTATCAGAAGCGGATTTTGCCCGGTTAGGAGAGCGAAAATTGGAGTATTATATGCCTGCCAATTTGCGGTAAACTGGAAATTAAATCTGTTTTAGTTGGCATTCAAAGATTAAGTAAATCTTTTAATTTCTCGTAGAAGCCAGTATTGCGAAAGGTGAATTGCTTGTGCAACACGTAGTTGCTTAAAAAGCTAGCTCCCATACCTGCGACTTGTGCAATCAGTTTATTCGCGTTGACTTCTTTTATTGAAAAAGGAATTAACCAGGTAAGCCGCCCAAATGTGCCAATTGAGTAATCATAAAGTAGGGCTGATCCATAGACTGTAATCAGACAGGAAATGATTGCTACCAGGACGAACTTGACTGCTTCACGTTTAGTCTGTGCTGAGTTTTTGGCGTTGAAAGCAAACAGCTTTGTTAAGAAGAACCCAGCAAAAAATGCCACTAAATAACCAGTGAGTAATGCTTGTTTGTAACTAAGTTGAAACCAGTTTTGGAATAAGCTAGCGGTGATAAGTTGTAGAGAAGCACCAATAGCTGCCACGATAAAATAAGCTATCAGATCACGACGGTTAAATAGCTCACTGGCCATAGTTTGTAGTTGAAGGCCAAATGAATGAGTAAGAAAGAGACATTCCTAATTAGTTGTTTAAGTAGAGGTTATGTTAACCCAATTTTCTAAGTAAAACACCTTGTAATTTCTTGGTAGGGTTTGGTAGAATTATACAACACCAACCGGCTCCTCAGCTCTCAGCGCTGCTTCTTTACGTGGAATGTAATGCCGAAAGAAACTGCTAATTTTCATCTGCAGAACACCAAATACGGCTTCTTTAAATATTTTAGAAGACATCTTGGAGACACCCTGCGTACGATCGGTGAAAATAATGGGAACTTCAACGATGCGGTACCCATACTTCCAGCACGTAAATTTCATTTCAATCTGAAAAGCGTATCCCACAAACCTGATTGGATTGTGCAAAATTACTTCCAGTACGTCGGCCCGGTAGCAGACAAACCCCGCTGTTGGATCCATAATAGACATGCCCGTAATGAAGCGGACATACACTCCAGCAAAGTATGACATGAGCACCCGGCCCATCGGCCAGTTTACGACGTTGACTCCTTTAATATAGCGTGACCCAACTGCTACGTCGGCACGGGGCGATTGGCCAGTCTGGGTTGCGTCACCAGCGCAGGCGTTATAAAGTTTGATGAGGTCTTCCGGGTTGTGCGAAAAGTCGGCATCCATCTCGAACAGGTATTGATAACCCCGTGAAAGTGCCCATTTGAAACCGTCAATGTAGGCCGTTCCCAAGCCTAACTTACCCCGTCGCTCCAGCAGATGAAGCCGTCGGGAATAGGCTTGAGCGGATCCATTAGCCGGAAATTCGTTTTGTAAATCGCGGACACGCT
>JAQBNX010000814.1 GCA_028288385.1 Spirosoma sp. | reverse complement strand
TTCCGTATCCGATCAGCCGACCTGTACCCGCCAGACGCGCCGGCCCGTCCGCTCGTCCTCCAAGAAAAATTCGTCGTCGTTGTCCGTCAGCCGCGACGGCTCGGCCTCGAACCGCGCCGGAGCGTACGAGCGCGACGTAATCGCCTGGACCTCAGGCATCAGGTCTGAAAGGATTTTCGTGCAGGCACGCCATGCTGTGCTTGGCCCACAGGGCAAGGGCGCCGGTCACGATCAGCAGGTGTGCGGCGTCCTCCCGCCTTGCATCCTCGATGACCCCGATGAGCAGGTCTCGGATTTCCTGTCGGTATAATGGTTTCAGAAAGCGTGATTCTGCTAGCACGTCGTTCAGTACTGTACGCAGCGCCGAGTCCTGCGCGGCGTTGAGCAACAGAGGATCGGCGTCGGTCATCATCGGCATCTGCGGCATCTGCGGCATCTAAGAATTCCTCGTTCTGATCGGGCACCTTCGAGCGCTGGTGTAGGTACCCGGTAGGGGCGAACCTGCCGGACAGGAATCTGTGCTGACAGTGCACGCACAGAAAAAATCCAGACCGAATTCGTGATGATTGGTGCCGATCGGCATGGCCACGGCCCAGGCAAGCTGGCGCCCCGGGGTCCACTGGGGACGCCTTGATGCCTATTGACCGGCTCCTGACAACTGCCCTAAGGGAGCGCCCGCTGCGCGGAGGTCCGCTGTGCGCGGCGTTCGGGGCGGCGCGCAATTCGTGCCGAAAGGCCCTGGCATTCCGGACCAACTCCATTGCCCGCCCACGTTTTTTGGAACGCCCGGCTTAGCTCCGAGCGCTCCGTGTCCCCGGCATTGGAGTATCCGATGGCTCGTTCACGCCGGCTCGCCGCTCATGCAGATACCGCCACGCAAAGCGAGGTGGCGGCAGCGCCCCCGATCGAGATTAACCTGAGCCACCCGTACGCCGGCTCCGCGATCATTGCGGCGCTGGTTTATCCGACCAATATTCGAGCGCGGGAGGAGATGCAGGCGACCAGCGCCGCTCGGCTCCTACAACGTGCCCAGGACGGCCGCATCGCTGCCGAAGTCCATGGTCTCCTGTTGGAGGCGGTCGTTGATGTTGCGCTAGAACTGGGCATGACCCCTGGTGAGGTCTGCGCAAACGCGGAGGTGCAGCAGCAGTTGGAAGTGATTTGGAAGCGGCTAAGTGTCACCCAGGAGCATGCCGCGTTCGTGACCGCCGAGCACTTCGGAGACCTGGGCGGCCTCGATACTGTTGCAGAGGCACGCGGACGCCGCGCTATAGAGGATCAGGTGCAGAAGGCGCTCGATGGCGATCCCCGCGACGCTGGATTTGTGCTTCTCACTTGGCTCAAGCTCGAACGGCTTCACAAGGAGAAGGCCCCCACGCTGACAAATGCGTGCTCCATGCTTGCCCTCACCCCGCCGGACCAGGGAGGAATTCCTGTTGGTGTGCGCGAACTTCACGACCGCTACAATGAGCATTGCGCCGTAGCCCCTCTGTATGCAGCAGCGGTCGCCGAAATCGAAGCAACCTTGGGCCGCGCCATCCTTCCATCGGAGTTCAAACCTCAACTGCATCACCTGCTCCGGGATAGAGCCGGGCGTGAGAGGATGTTGCGTTGGGCAACTGCGATCCAGAACCGTGCACTCAACTTCCATCCAAATCACAGACCGGAATACGAACGTATCCTGCCTCCGGAGAAATGCATCGAGCATCGCTTCGGTGTTGCGGCCGAAGAGCCGCAGCTTTTGAAGCTTGGTCCGGCGGCCTTGAAGATTGCGGTTCGGGCTCACGTGACGAAGGAAAGGACGACAGGTCGTCGGAGCAAGGCTCCTGCCACCAAACGATGATGGCGTGTTTTTTCTGTGCGCAGTGTTCCAGCACAGTTTGGGTTCGGGTGATCTTGCCTGCACACGCCGCATGGTGCGGCACGCAGGAGAATGAATAATGATGGACCATCCGGCGCCCGGAGCCTGGGAACCCTACAGCCCCGCAGCACTGACGATCCTCCGTGCATCCAACGGGCGGCGATTGGCAAAGCGCTTTGCCCGAGGCGCCGACGGTCGGGTATTCCGCGAGGATTTCGGAAATGCGTTCTTGTATCAGACCACGCACGTCCTGCCGAACGGCATCCACGGCATGTTCAACTTCCTCCGCGAGTTGGAGACGGAGACCGACATCTGCGTGATTAGGGGTGCGCAGACGCCCTGGTGCGACGACACGGCTACCCGACGTTGTAAAGCGGCGTTCGCCGAGGTGCCGCGCAGCTACGCCCTGCTCGACATAGACGGTGTGGACATTGCGCCGGGCCTTCACATGGCTTCGGACCCCACAGGCGCGGCTCACACCTTCTGTGCTCGCTTGGACGCGTTCGTGCCCGAACTGGCCGGCGTAACCATGGCGGTTAAGTGGAGCAGCAGTGCCGGTATTATGGAAATGGCGGAGCACGACGAGAGGTGGGCAGCGGTCGCAAAGCCCGGTGTCTCCGCTCACGTGTGGTTCTACGTGCGCACTTCCCTTGGTGAGGCGGAACTCGTCCGCTGGGTGCGGGCGGTGAACCAGCGGGCAGGGCTCCGGCTGCTTGATGAGGCAGCCTGCCGCACCGTGCAGCCTCTCTACACGTCGGCGCCGATCTTCGCCGACGGTCTGGCTGATCCGCTCAGCGGGATGCGTACGGTCCTCGTCCATGGCGACCGTAACGAAGCGGAACTTGACGTTCCATTACCCGATGCCCCGTGTCTCCGGTCCGGCGCCCAGTCTCGGGCAGCCGCAAGCCGTAGCTTCGGCGATGGTGGCGTCCTTCATGATAGCTCCGGTTGGGTAATCGATGGTCGGGATGCTCATCTGTCCCGGAACGCGTTCAGGGCGGTACGGGAGGCCGAAGAGACGGGCATCGACCCGTATAGTCATGAGGCTGCGGTGATCGACCGCGCCTGGGAGGAGTTCCGGCGCACCACAGACCTGTCGCGGCCGAAGCGCGACGGCTGGCCCTATGGGTGCCAGGACGCGGCCGAGAAGGTTCGGCAGAAGCTCTCTGCACTGCGGTCCGGCACCTTGCCGGCCGCCACCCGCCGGTCGGTGGTTGGCAGCCTCGCCTTGCTCAAGGCCCTGAGGGGGAGGCGCTGACCGTGAACGATATGGTATCGGTCCGCCCGGAGCGCGCGAGTGATAGCCTCGCGGACGCGCTTGATCTCATTGACGCCCAGATAAGGCAGGTCGCCGAGCAGTCGGAAAGCGCAGGAGCGCTGGTGCGCTTGGCGGACCTGCTGAAGCGGAAGGCGGACCTGCGGGAAAAGTACGACAAGGCACGCGCCAAGGAAACGCAGGCCGACGAAACCGCTGCCAAAGACGCGCTGCTCGCCGGCGAAGACGAGGCGGCGGTCAGGGCCGGCATCAAGGCGGACATCCGCGCGTGGATGCGCGAGGGCGGGTGGGACCTGTATTACGTTCTTGCAACTGACTGCTGGTGGCTCCTCGACGCGACCAAGGGTGACTGGATGTCGTTGAAGGAGCACGCGCTTCGGATGAGCGATGTCGCCAGGATGCGGAATGGTGATTACTTCGCCCTGTTCGACGAAGTACTGCGTGAGGATGGGCGCTGGTACCTCCGGATGACGGCGAGCTTCCGCCCACAGGCACCGCACGTGCTCAATCTGATTCGGCCCGACTTCGCCCCGCCGCAGGAGGGGGAGCCCCACTGGGTGTTCGACGTGCTTATGAAAAGTTTGAGCGGCGGCAAGACCGAGAACTCCGAGCACATCGAGCGGCTGGTGCTGGCCAAGTGGAGGAACCCAGCCAACCATTTGCTGCCGGCATTGTCCTTTCACGACCCGGAGGGCGGAAGCGGCAAGAGCCTGTTCGTCAGCACCGTGCTCGTCGGGATTTTCGGGCGCTCATTGGTTGGGGACAACCTGTCGATGAGGGACCTGACGGGGCAGTTCAACTCGCATACCGTGGGCAAGGCGGTTATTTTCATTAATGAAGCAGTCGAGGACAAGTCCGACGAGAACGCGGTCAAAGGCTTCCTGGGTTCGAAGACGCTCTGGGTGGAACCCAAGGGGCTAACAAAGTATGAAGTTGAGAATACCGCTTGGGTGGTGATCGCTGGCAACTCACCAATGGGGTCGGTGAAGGTGGCTGGCTCGGAGGTGGACCGTCGCATCAGCGTGGTGAAGCCGACACGGCCTTTGAAATGCTGGGTGGCCGCGCACCTGGGCGCGACTGAGGCTGCGGCTGAGCAGTGGATGCGCGATGAGGGTGGCGGCATCCTCGCCGACCGTGTGGAGGTCGGCCGCTGGCTCTCACATTTACTGGCCAAGCACGGCGAGGTCGATCACGTCCCAGCCCTGCACGGGGAGGACTACCGCGACCTTGTGTCGGCGCAGCGCCCCTTCCACGAGCAGGTTTTTGACACGGTGTTTCGCGACCCGAGTTTCACCTACATCCGCAAGCCCGTCCTCTACCTGCTCTACCGGGATGCCTGTCGGGACCTGAACGCCTCCTACGGTCTGTTGAAGAACCGCAGCCTCTACCGGCACCTTGAGGTATGGCTGTCGCGGCAGAAGCTCGGCATCGTCGAGCGGAAAGTGAAGTGGTGCGGCGCCCGCGGCGAGACGACGGCGGATGTCCTGTACGCTCCGGCGCGGTTCGAGGCCGAGCCGTCGCGGCTGACGGACAACGACGACGAATTTTTCTTGGAGGACGAGCGGACGGGCCGGCGCGTCTGGCGGGTACAGGTCGGCTGATCGGATACGGAA
>JAQBNX010000393.1 GCA_028288385.1 Spirosoma sp. | reverse complement strand
ATTGACAACCACCGCCGGAATGTCGTGTTCGGCCAGCAGTGCCTTCGCCAGTTCGGCCCGGTGCGGCAACGGCGTAGTATATACAGATTGCCAGTTTTCGTTCATGCTAGTAGGGTAAAGTCGCGCTGACGCATTCGTCTGTGCCACTTTACGTTTGTACTTTGTTTACCCGTCTGAAATAAATCAATAATCCCGTTGTTAGGGCAAGTGATATCAGCGCTCCCCATACCGGCACCGATTCACTGCTTTCTATATCGACCGAGGTTACCTTCTGCTGATGCAGATACACCATCAGGACGGTAAAGCCATTGTTAACAAAATGCGCCAGAATTGATACCCACAGATTACCGGACCAGACGTAAAGATAGCCAAACAGGGCACCCAGCAGCATACGTGGAAAAAAACCGAGGAACTGAACGTGAATGGCGCTGAACAGTATAGCTGCTACCCAGATGCCAACGTGAACATTACCGGACCAATAGCTGACGTTACGTTGTAATATCCCCCGAAACAGAACCTCCTCGCCAATGGCAGGAATCACCGCAATCACGAGTAAGGCCGTAATCAGCTGCCCGGTCGTGTTGAACGTAGTGAGGTATTTGGTAATGCCTTCCAGACTGGTTTCCTTGTCGCGAATCCACTTCTCCAGGGGTGCCATTGTCTCGGGCAGATGAAGATGCTGATTCCACTCAATAACCAGCCCGTCGAACGGCATGAACGCAATCACGATCAGGCCCACCAGACTCAGGCCAACAACGGCCCACAGGGGTCGGGCACTAAACTGTTTCCATGTTCGATGCTCTATTACGTACCAGTATAGCAGTGCGGGCAAGAGAAATGTGCCGAGGTGGTTGATCGCCTGAATGCCCATGAGTTCATACCAGTTGCCACCCGATGCTGATGGGTTCAGGGATATGTGTAAAAGATAAGCCTGCACTTCGGCAACAGTCATACCTTTGGCTATCAGCAATATACCAAGCAGTATCAACGTACTGACAACACCCCCCATGAGCACAAAGCCAAGCAGCATGATGAGCCCACCAATGGTTGGCGGGCGTGATACAGAACGGTCTGGGGTATGGATTGACTGCATAATTCCTGTAAATTTACAGACTCGTCCGCAGAATCCGTACAAAGGAACCATTTGGGCCTTTGGATTGTGCTAAAACCAATCATTAACAACCGTCTATGGTCAACATTGGCAACATACAACTGCCGGAGTTCCCGTTGTTGCTGGCTCCTATGGAAGATGTCAGTGATCCGCCATTTCGGGCCGTTTGTAAAGCCAGCGGTGCCGATCTGATGTATACCGAATTTATCTCGTCGGAGGGGCTGATTCGCGACGCGGCTAAGAGCGTGCAAAAACTGGATATTTTCGAATATGAACGGCCCATTGGCATCCAGCTTTTCGGCTCCGACGTCGACACCATGGGCGAATGCGCCCGCATTGCCAGCCGCGCCCAGCCCGACCTGATCGACATCAACTACGGCTGCCCGGTGAAGCAGGTGGCCTGCCGGGGCGCAGGAGCTGCCCTCCTGCAGGATATCCCTAAAATGGTGCGCATGACCGATGCCGTGGTGAAAGCCACTCACCTGCCCGTAACCGTGAAAACGCGGCTTGGCTGGGACGACCACACCAAAAACGTGGGCGAAGTGGCCGAGCGGCTGCAGGACATTGGCATCAAAGCCCTGACCATACACGGCCGAACGCGCGTCCAGATGTACAAAGGCGATGCCGACTGGACACTCATTGGACGCATTAAAGACAACCCACGTATCACCATTCCTATCTTCGGCAATGGTGACATCGACTCGCCCGAAAAAGCACTCGAGTACAAAAACCGATACGGTGTCGATGGGGTTATGATTGGCCGGGCCAGCATTGGCTACCCCTGGATTTTCAACGAGATCAAGCACTACGTTCAAACCGGGCAACATCTGCCTCCTCCCACCGTAGCAGACCGGGTGGCGGTGTGCCGCCAGCATCTCGACTTTTCGATTCGCTGGAAAGGCGAAATTGTGGGGTTATTCGAGATGCGACGCCACTACGCTAACTACTTCCGGGGTCTGCCCGATTTCAAACCTTTCCGGATGCGGCTTGTCACAACCGATTCATACAGTGAGGTGAGTGCCATACTGGATGAAATCCAGGAGAACTACGTAGTAGAATTTGCGTGACAATAGCCTGCCGACAACCACACCGGTGGGCTGTTCTTTTCACCCTATGATAGCCGAACCACTCCTCGTTAAACCGCAGAAAAGCCCGCTATTGGCCTGGTTGCTGCTATGTACGCTGGCAGTGGTGTGGGGTAGTTCGTTCATTCTGATCAAACAGAGTCTGGTTGCATTTCCACCCGGTCAGGTAGCCGCCGGTCGTTTGGTGTTTGCGCTGTTGTTTTTCACACCATTTCTGGCGCGGCAAAGTCGCCAGGCCGAGATTCGGCTAGCGGTGAGGCATCGGTGGTTGGCGCTACTGGCCAGTGGTATCATTGGTTTCGTTATACCCGCTTTTCTGTTTGCCGAAGCGGGTGCACACCTGAACAGTTCATTAGTCGGAGCCCTTAACTCGCTGAGTCCCCTGTTCACCTTGATTATAGGCGCAGCTTTTTTTGGTCAGGCACTAAAAACCCGCCAGGTTTTGGGTATTCTGCTGGGTCTGGCGGGGTCGTTGCTGCTGGTGTTTTTCAGCGCTACCGGCTCATTCCAGATCAATAATTACGCCTTGCTTGTCGTGCTGGCAACGGTCTGCTACGGTGTAAATACAAACCTCATTGGCCGCTACATCACGCACTTGCCTGCGCTTATATCAACGGCCTGGGTGTTTGTTTTTGCCGGGTCTATTGCTACCCTGATCTTGCTACCAACCGATTTTATGGGTCGGGTTACTAACGGGCAAAACGCCTGGCCACTGGCGGCTCTTATTACACTCGGTGTACTTGGCTCAGGGCTAATGGCAATCTTTTTCAACCGCATCATGCAGATTGCCTCACCCCTGTTTGCCGCTTCCGTAACGTATCTGATTCCTATTGTCGCCTTAAGTTGGGGCGTTCTCGACGGTGAAAGGATTTATGCAGTGCAGTTCGTTGGAATGGGCGTCTGTTTACTGGGAATTCTCCTGGTCAATAAGTCTTATGTGCCCTGATAAAGCTGCCAAAGACGACCGGCTCACTTTAACTTTATATCGTTATTGCACTACGTATGTATAACACGACCCTTAACACGTCCCCGGCAACTATCGACTTTGGCCCCAACGGGCCTGTTCTCAACGGCGAACCGTTTGGCTGGGATATAGTGAAACTCACCGACCGGACATTTCATATTCTGTACCAAAACCGCTCTTACTCCGCCGAGTTGCTGGACCTGAACGTAACCGAAAAAACCGTTAACCTACGTATAAACGGTCATCTGCATTCCATCCAGCTTAAAGACCGATTCGACCTACTGCTAGAAAAGATGGGTATGGGCAACGCGGCTGCGGCTAAAGTAAATACCCTTAAAGCACCCATGCCCGGCCTGATCGTTGGTATCAACGTAACGGTTGGCGACACCATCAGCAAGGGAGACAGCCTGTTGATCCTGGAAGCGATGAAAATGGAAAACAACTTGAAAGCCCCTGGCGACGGCACCATAAAAGCCATTCGCGCCCAGAAGGGCGACCGTGTTGAAAAGGGTCAGGTGTTGGTCGAGTTTTCGTAGAATGGCCCTCATTCGCCAGGTTCTGCCCATTAAAAAAGCCTGATAACAAACGTTATCAGGCTTTTTTAATGGGCCTACTTCCCTTAACTGCTATTGTAGGTTGGCGTCTTCGCGGCTATTGAACGTATCGCCCTGGTTGATATCGCCGGTTTTAAACCCTTTTTTGAACCAGTACACGCGCTGGGCCGACGTGCCGTGCGTAAATGCATCGGGAACGACCCGCCCCTGAGAGGCCTGCTGAAGTCGGTCGTCGCCTATGGCGTTTGCGGCTGTCAGTGCTTCTTCAAGGTCGGATTCGTCAAACTGTAGATTTTTTGCGTGGTTGGCCCAGACACCGGCAAAAAAATCAGCCTGTAATTCAAGACGTACCGATACTTTGTTATAATCCCGCTGGCTTAGGCGCTGGCGAAGTTCATCGACCTTGTCCATAATGCCTAATTGTTTCTGCACGTGATGCCCAACCTCATGAGCAACTACGTAGGCCATTGCCGCATCGCCGGGTGCGCCAAACCGTTGTGCCAGATCGTCGTAGAATGACAAGTCGATGTACAACTGCTGATCGCCGGGGCAGTAGAAGGGTCCCGACGACTCAGATGCGGTACCGCATCCCGACTGCGTAGCTCCCCGAAACAGTACCAGTCTGGGCTTTCTGTATTGGGCATTTTGCCCGGCAAATAGCTGCGTCCAGACATCTTCTGTACTGGCCAAAATAACTTTTGTGAATTTAGCGGCCTGATCATCGGCCTGCGGGTCAGCAGGAGCCTGCGTCGCTGACGAACTACCCTGGTTCAATACCTGCGAAGGATCCCCGCCGAGCAGCATCACAATAACCGCAATTACGACGGAGCCAATGCCACCGCCTACAAGAAGTCCACCTCCTCCACTACCCCGTCGGTCATCGACGTTGTCACTTTCCCGTTGTCCTAACCAGCGCATTTTCGATTTCTAAGTTTAGATGAATGATGTCTTTTCTTTACAACATGAAAAAAAGCGAAATGTCTATGAGAACTTATTGAGGGCTAACCCGCTCGCCTTAAAACACCTCCCCTGATTTCAGAATGAATCAGCAATTCGGGCTGCTGGGCTCATCAATGATCGGGCTAGTCAAATGCAGCAATGAGCAGCAGTGGCCCTTTTGCACTGGTAAAGATTAAATCCGGTTCAGCTTTTCGTTACTTCATCGCGGTCTGGCCTGTGGGCTAACGACTACAATTGGATCAAATTACTCTATCGTCCAGGTAAACCAGGCGGTTTATCAGAATCTGGGGGAGTTGGGCAGTGCAGTGCCCATTTTTATCGTATCTTTGCGGGAAATTTGTCCAGTATCAATGGCTTCGTTTAATCCGGTTAAGATATTCTCGGGGAGTCAATCCACCTACTTAGCCGAAAAAATTGCGCATCACTACGGCAAAGAACTTGGCGGCTACACGTGCCGACGGTTTAGCGATGGCGAGATGTCACCCAGTTTTGAGGAGTCGGTTCGGGGCTGCGACGTGTTTCTAATTCAGTCGACCCCTCCTCCCGGCGATAACCTGATGGAGTTGCTATTAATGGTCGATGCTGCCCGCCGTGCATCAGCGCATTATGTAACCGTGGTTATTCCTTACTTTGGCTACGCCCGGCAGGATCGTAAAGACAAACCCCGCGTAGCCATTGCGGCTAAATTGGTGGCCAATATGCTGGCCGCATCGGGTGCCGACCGCCTGATGACAATTGACCTCCACGCCGGACAGATACAGGGTTTTTTCGACTTTCCAGTCGATCACCTGGAGGGAACATCGGTATTTGTTCCTTACATCAAAGCGTTGAGTCTTGAGAACCTGGTGGTGGCTTCACCCGACGTGGGTGGTGCCAACCGTGCCCGCACGTTTGCCAAGCACTTCAATGCCGACATTGTCCTGTGTGATAAACACCGCAAACGGGCCAATGAAATTGCGTCAATGCAGGTCATTGGCGACGTGGAGGGGGCTAACGTAGTGCTCGTCGACGATTTGATTGATACAGGCGGCACTATGGCTAAAGCAGCTCAGATTATTCTGGAAAAGGGCGCGCTGTCGGTGCGGGCGGTGTGTACACACCCGGTCATGTCGGGGAAGGCACATGAAAATATTGCCAACTCAGTGCTGGAGGAGTTGGTGGTGTCTGATACGTTGCCAATGCAGCAATCAAACGCCAAAATCAGGGTGCTGTCGGTGGCCGAATTATTTGCCAAAGCCATTGGCCGCATCCGGGATCATGAATCTATTAGTTCTTTGTTTATACGAAACTGACGGAGGAGTAAAGGGAAAGTTAGTTACTCCCGTGCTCATCTGTTTTTCACTGTTTAATTTTTTAGAGAAATGAAAAAAATCGAGATTGTAGGGTATCAACGAGCGAATCTCGGCCGCACGGAATCACAAGCGATTCGGGCCGAGGGCAATGTTCCGTGCGTATTGTATGGTGGTCAGGACCAGGTGCATTTTTATGCGCCGGCAATTCTATTCCGCGAACTGCTGTATTCGCCCAATATTTATGAAGTGGCCCTGAACATTGAAGGAGCCGAGTACCGGGCTATTCTTCAGGAAGCCCAGTTCCACCCGGTGAGCGATGTGCTGCTGCACGCCGACTTCTTACAGGTTGCCGATGGCAAAGCCATCAAAATTGCCGTTCCTGTCCGCACGATCGGTACAGCTCCGGGTGTTCAGAAGGGAGGCAAACTGGTGACTCGTGTGCGCAAACTGCGCGTAAAGGGAGTTATCGAAAACATCCCCGATTTTATCGACGTAGACGTATCGGGCCTTGACTTAGGTAAGTCGGTTCGGGTAGGCCAGATTCCGGTAAAAGGCATTGAGATGCTTGAAGAAGCGTCGAACCCAGTTGCCAGCATCGAGATTCCGCGTGCATTGCGCGGTACGGTCGCTACCAAATAAAAAGAGGCTGAGAAGCCAGTTTTTAATAAAACTAATAGACACAAAAAAACTCCTGCTAGCAGGAGTTTTTTTGTGTCTTACTCTTCCGGTTACTATGTACCTATAGGCCTGAATTAATGTCTGATAGTAACCCAAATAAAACAGTTGAAGTCGTATCCATTGGCTGACAAATTGCCCTATCCTCATAACCCTTCCCAGTACGTGTTAAACCAGTAGCGTTTTCCAATCTAAATTACTGATATAGGGGTCTAACTGCCTGATGTCGGCGAAGGTATAAATATTGTCAAGTCGCTCCTGGCGTTCATCGAAGCACATTTCGGCAAAGAACCCGTTGAAACTATAGAGTTGCCGAAACAGACCTGCATTGGAATACGATACCAGTTGCGTACCCCACATGATAAGCACACCGGTACGAACGGCGAAAGGTAACTTATCGTATTCCTGGCGGCTCACTTTCATAACACAATATATGTTAGAAGTTAATTATATACCTATAAGCATACAAATATATATCTGAATTGTTTCAAAGTTAACTAGTTATCCTAAATTTTATACTCATTTACTTTGATATTATACTTAAATTTTTTACCGATTGGTCATTAAAGTTACAATTTCAGAAGGTACTCTAACCCAATCACAGTTAAAAGACTCGGCAAGTAGTAGATGCTCTGCAACAGAGCGAAGTGTTTTAGGACTAAACGCAAAAAGCTCACCTTTTCAGATGAGCTTTTTGCATGGTTGTTAGGTGACCGATACGGGAATCGAACCCGTGTTACCGCCGTGAAAGGGCGATGTCCTAACCGCTAGACGAATCGGCCGTCTTTTTTAAAAGACCCAACGAATTAGCTGTTAAACTACTCCGTTGGCGAATCGTGGTGCAAAGGTAGAGCCATGAGTTAATAATACAATGAGTAACACTAAAATTTTTCGTAAAAACGGGTTCCTGTACGTTTTACTCCTATTTTTGAGGGAATTAGCTATTCTATTTTTTTACCTTCATTCATGAAGTATCTTCTGTTGTTGGCAGGTCTGGCGATTGCATCCATGCCGGTTCTGGCCCAAACGACGGCTCCCGCGTCGACGACCCTCTCTTCTCCAGCTCAGTTTCTGGGTTATAAAATTGGTGATCACTTCACACCCCACCACCGCGTACTGGCTTATGCCGAATACATCGCCCGGCAACTGCCCAATCGGGTAAAACTCCTTCCGTATGGCACTACGTATGAAGGCCGCCAGCTCATGGTAGTAGCTATTGCATCCGATGCGAATCTGGCCAGGCTTGATAACATACGAACCAACAATCTCCGGCGTATTGGACTGCTTGAAGGCTCACCCACGGCTGCAGCGTCCCCTCCCATTGCCTGGCTTAGCTACAACGTCCATGGCAACGAAGCCGTAAGCTCCGAAGCGTTTATGGAGGTGCTATATAAGCTGGTGAGCGGGACAGATGCCGTGTCGCAGAAAGTTCTTGCTACGTCTGTGGTAATTCTGGATCCCGGCCTGAACCCGGATGGTCACGACCGCTACGTGAACTGGTACAACCAGATGATGGGCCGCACCAGCGATCCAACCCCCTCGGCGCGCGAGCATAATGAACCCTGGCCGGGCGGTCGCTACACACACTACCTGTTCGACGCCAACCGCGACTGGGCCTGGCAAACCCAGGAGGTTACGCAGCAGCGCATGGCCCTCTACCAGCAATGGATGCCCCACCTGCACGGCGATTTTCACGAGATGGGGGTAGAAAGTCCTTATTATTTTGCACCATCGGCCAAACCGTATCACGAAGACATCACCAAATTTCAGCGCGACTTTCAGCAGACCATCGGGCAGTATTGCAGTCGGTATTTCGACAAAAATGGCTGGCTCTACTACACGCGCGAACGCTTCGACCTGTTTTATCCCAGCTATGGTGATACGTATCCAACCTACAATGGGGCCATTGGCATGACCTACGAACAGGGTGGCAGTGGCCGGGCAGGACTGGCGATTGTAAAAGTCGACGGCGACACACTCACGCTTCGCCAGCGCATCGACCATCACGTAACAGCCAGCATAGCCACGCTCGAATCCGTGGCCGACCGCCCGGCAGATATTGTTAATGCTTTTGGTCAGTATTTCGAAAAAGCCCGCACAGCACCCATTGGCGTGTATAAAACCTACGTGATCAAAGCCAATGGCGACGCAGGTCGGATGAAAGCCCTTCAGCAATTGCTGGATCGGAATAAAATCAGCTACGGTTACGCGGGCAAGTCTCAAACGCTGCCTGCCTCAGCGGGTGGCGCTTTCAACTACACCAATCAGAAGAAGGAGAAAACCGTATCAGTGGCGGCTGAGGATATGGTTATTAGTGCCTATCAGCCAAAATCCACGCTACTGAAGATTCTGTTCGAGCCGAATTCTGCGCTTGAGGACTCCGCTACGTATGACATCACAGCCTGGTCGCTGCCCTACGCATTTGGCTTGCAAACCTACGGTCTGAGCACCCGCCTGAACCCGGTTCCGGCCGCACCAGTTACTCCCGCTACTCCAGCCACACCTGCATCCACTACTCATCCCTATGCCTACTTAGCCCGATGGCAGTCGATGCCGTCGGTGAAGTTGCTGGCCAGCTTACTCAAGCAAAAAATAAAGGTGCGGGCGGCCGAGAAATCGTT
>JAQBNX010000383.1 GCA_028288385.1 Spirosoma sp. | reverse complement strand
AAGCGCCAATTTATAGTTCAGGCTCCAGAGCCGATGGTAGGTTTTTGGCAAACCGTTCAGCTGGTAATTGTTTGATCGCTAATTGCGTTATATCGCGCTCCTCATGAACTGACTTGTAGTCTGCAGCCGCTAACCGCTTGCCGAAACTTGGCTTTATCGTATCAGCCCGGTATTTGTTCGCCGAGATAACCGACGCCCGCGAAATTTTGGTTGGTCCTTCAATGGTCCAGTCGCTGGTGTTCTTGGTTTCGAACCGGCAGGTATTGCAGATAAACTCGATGGCTTCACCCCACTCGTTTTGCCGCGACGTTACGCGAATCACCTCTTCACCCCGATACCAGAGCGTTACGCGGCCCGAGCAGGTTGGACAGTCTCGGTGCGCATCAACCGGTTTGGTGAACCACACCCGATTTTTAAAGCGATAGGTTTTGTCTGTTAGAGCACCCACCGGGCAAACGTCGATGACATTACCCGAGAAATCGTTGTCAACGGCTTTTTCGATGTACGTCCCAATTTCAGAAGCATCGCCCCGGCCTAATACGCCATGAACCCGTTTGTTCGTAATCTGATCGGCCGTATACACACAGCGGTAGCAGAGGATGCAACGCGTCATGTGTAGTTGTATGTAAGGGCCAATATCGTGCTTCTCAAACGTCCTCCGGTCTTCTTCGTAACGGGTCGTAGCCTTACCGTGTTCAAAGGCGAAGTTTTGCAGGTCGCACTCACCCGCCTGATCACAAATGGGGCAATCGAGCGGATGGTTCAGTAGGAGAAACTCGACCACACCGTTGCGGGCATCGACTACGGCCGGGTTAGTGGTATTTTCAACCACCATCCCATCTTGCACAGGGGTCAGGCAGGAGGCCACTAATTTGGGCATAGGGCGTGGGTCTTTCTCAGATCCGGCCGCTACTCGAACCAGGCAGGCCCGGCATTTTCCGCCACTGCCTTTAAGAGGCTGGTAGTAGCACATAGCCGGAGGGGCCACCTCCGGACCAATTTTGCGGGCAGCCTGTAAAATCGTAGTTCCCGGCTCCACCTCGACCAAAATTCCGTCGATGGTGACTTTTACTAATTGCGGCTTTATATCTTCCATTTAATGTGTCGTCGCTGTGAGTTTCTCAAGGGTCTCTTTGTCAAAAGGCCTTATCGAACATTTCCCAATTCGCTCTCGTCAAAACCAGCTCCAAACTTCTGAAGCTAGTAAATTTTGATTCACTCTCATTTATACAAGTTCCATCTCACCACGGTACACGGCACCCGGCTGAGTTGCTTCAGTAGGGCGGTCTATGTGCCACTGAAACTCGTTCCGGAAGTGCCTGATGGCGCTCGCCACAGGCCACGCTGCCGCATCTCCTAAAGGGCAAATTGTATTTCCTTCAATCTTCTTCGCTACGTCGACCAGCAAGTCGATATCCTGCTGATGCCCGTGTCCATATTCGATGCGGTGGAGCACTTTTTCCATCCAGCCCGTTCCTTCGCGGCAGGGGCTGCATTGTCCGCAGGATTCATGATGGTAAAACCTGGAGAAATTCCAGGTGTTACGCACGATGCACGCCGTCTCGTCGAAAACGATGAACCCACCCGAACCAAGCATAGTACCAGTCTGAAAACCACCCTCCGACAGTGATTCGTAGCTCATCAGCCTTTTCTCGCCATTCGCCAGGGTCAAAGCCAGATTGGCTGGTAAAATAGGTACTGACGAGCCACCCGCAACGAGCGCTTTGAATTTATGACCCGGCCGAATGCCCCCACACCATTCATCGGCGTAGATAAAGTCTTCGACCGGAACACCCAATTCAATCTCGTACACACCCGGTTTGTTAATATGGCCCGATGCCGAGATCAGTTTCGTACCCGTACTCCGACCAATACCAACAGCCGCATAGGCATCGCCCCCGTTCGTGATAATCCACGGCGTGGTGGCAATGGACTCTACGTTGTTGACTACGGTTGGGCATTGGTATAAGCCCTTAACAGCGGGGAAAGGTGGTTTATTACGTGGGTTTCCACGTTTGCCTTCAAGAGATTCAAGCAGGGCTGTTTCTTCGCCACAGATATAAGCACCCCCGCCCGGCTGTACGACCAGTTCAAGGTCGTAACCGCTGCCGAGGATGTTCTTTCCAAGAAAACCTTGTGCTTTTGCTTCGGCAATGGCTTTTTCGAGAATAGTGATCACATACATCAACTCACCCCGAACATAGATGTAGGACGTATTGGCCCCTAAGGCAAATGACGAAATAATCATACCTTCAATAAGTAGATGAGGGTTATTTTTCATCAGATAGTGGTCCTTAAATGTACCGGGCTCCGACTCGTCGGCGTTGCACACCAAATATCGGGGAATGCCTTCTGGCTTTGCCAGAAAACTCCACTTCATACCCATTGGAAATCCGGCTCCACCCCGGCCCCGAACCCCCGCTTTTTTCACTTCTTCTACGATGCTCTCGGGCGTCATCGTCTTCACAGCCTTCTCAACAGCTGTATAGCCACCTTGTTTCCGGTATACATCGAAGGTTTCGATGCCGGGAACATTGATGTGCTCTGTTAATATTTTCGTAGCCATGGCTAATTTATTTTGACAGTTCGTCGATGATCTCGTCTACACGCTCATTCGTCAGATTCATGTAGTATTTCTCCCGCACCTGAAACACGGGACCCATGCCGCAGGCTGCCAGGCATTCCACTTCTTTCAGCGTAAACTGTCCATCGACGGTGGTCTGGCCGGTGTCAATGCCTAAGCGCTTTTTTAGATGAGCATACACGTCTTCACCACCCATCAGGCAGCAGGGGCCGGTACGGCAGTACTCGATCACATGCTTACCTACCGGCTTAATGTGATACATGGTGTAGAATGTGGCAACCTCGAATACTTCGATAGGCTCGATGCCTAGCAGTTGCCCTACGTACTCCATACCCTCCGGGCTGGTCCACCCTTCCTGCTCCTGCAATAAATGCAGCAACGGTAACAGGGCTGACTTCTGCTTTCCTTCCGGATAGCGGGCTATGATTTCCTGCACCTTCGCCAGCCGCTCTGGCGTGAATTGTACGGTGGGTTTGGTTTCAGTTGTCATTATTTGCACCAAGTATTTGTCATCAAAACTTCTCTCCGGACGAACTACAAAACAGAAGGACCTACTTTATCGATCTGTTGTTCTGCTTCAGCCAGTCAGAAATGTGATTTTGCTAGTCTGGTATTTCGGTGTTCTGTTACTAATTGGTGGTTCTGTCCAGACATCATATATGACTTAGCACCTAACTGACGAATCGCTTGTGCCCATAGCGATAGGTTTCATTAATAGCCTTTATACGTATGCCGGGAAAGCTTTTATGTACTAATTGTTTTACGCGTCCAGTTCGCCCGCAATTACGTTCATGCTACTCATAATCACGATAGCGTCGGAGAGAGTTAGCCCTTTGCACATTTCGGGATAGGCTTGATAATAAATAAAGCAGGGCCGGCGGAAGTGCAGTCGGTAGGGTGTTCGGCCACCATCGCTGATAAGATAGAAACCCAATTCCCCATTGCCTCCTTCCACGGCATGGTACACCTCGCCAACGGGCGCGTCTATCTCGCCCATCACAATTTTAAAGTGATAGATCAGCGCTTCCATGTTTTTGTATACCTCCTGCTTGGGCGGTAGGTAATACTGGGGCGCGTCGGCATAATGGGGACCTTCGGGCAGGTTGTCAATTGCCTGCTGTATGATGCGCAGGCTCTGACGCATCTCCTCATTACGTACCATAAACCGGTCATACGTATCGCCACTTTGCCCTACAGGAATATCAAACTCAAAGTCCTGATACGAAGAGTATGGGTTCATAACCCTTACGTCATAGTCGACACCCGCAGCCCGTAGGTTAGGACCGGTAAAGCCATAACTCAGCGCCCGCTCAGCCGTGATGCCGCCCACGTTCACGACCCGGTCCATGAAGATTCGGTTGCGGTTGAAAAGGTTCTCGAACTCAGTCAAGACTTTCGGGAACCGGACTAGCAACTCTTTGATCTTGCGAATCGCCGTAGGAGAGAGGTCGCGCTCCATACCGCCAATCCGCCCCATGTTGGTCGTCAGGCGTGCACCGCAGACTTCTTCGTAAATATCATAGATGTTTTCCCGTTCCTGATAAATATACAGGAAACCCGTAAATGCACCAGTATCGACACCCAAAATGCCATTGCAGATGAGGTGGTCAGACAGCCGGGCCAGTTCCATCATAATAACACGGATATACTGCGCCCGTTTTGGTATATCCACACCCAGCAACTTCTCGACTGTCATGTGCCAGCCCATGTTGTTAATGGGTGAAGAACAGTAGTTCATCCGATCGGTGAGGGTCGTGATCTGGTAAAAGGGACGACGTTCCGCAATCTTCTCGAATGCCCGGTGTATGTAGCCAATGGTTTGCTCGCCCGACACAATTTTTTCGCCATCCATTTGCAGAATGTTCTGAAAAATACCGTGCGTGGCGGGGTGAGTCGGTCCAAGGTTAAGCGTTGTCAGTTCGTTGACGTACTGAACGGGGCCGTTGTCGTTTCGGGCTGGTAATTCGCTTCCCGTAGCGTTCTTCTTGGCTATGTTTAGGTCTTCAGAAATCATAGTTTAGTGAGTGAAGGAAAAAGCAGAAAACGAGAAAATTCAGCCGTTCAACACGAATCAAATTCTTTTGCCTTTCACTGATAGTTAGCGTCCAAACAGAGCGTCTATTTTGTCTTTGCGCGTATCATCTTCCAGCGGAAACTGTTTCAGCATAGGGTGATAATCCATCTCCTCCATATTCAGAATTCGGCGTAGGTCAGGGTGTCCATCGAAGATAATGCCAAACAGGTCAAACGTTTCCCGTTCCATCCAGTTAGCTCCCGCAAACAAGGGAATCACCGTTGGTACGTGAACGTCGTCGGCCTGGAGATATACTTTTATCCGCAACCGAAAGTTATTGGTCAGGCTATGCAGATGGTAAACCACACAGAATTCTTTACCCGTCGAGTCCGGATAATGCACCGCTGTTATATCCGTCAGAAACCCAACCTTATAAACGGGGTGCTCTTTCAGGTAACTGATAACCGAAACGATATGATCGCGGTCAGTTGAGAAAGTCAGCAGATCATACGGATCGTCGAAGTCGCTAACGGTTTCGCCAAATTGATTGATGATGGTCTGCGCAACTTCCTCGTTTGTCAGCATTGTAAATGAACAGGGATTAAGTAATCAGGGCCTATAAGGATCTGACAGTCTCTTTATTGAATATTGTAGGAATTAAGCAACTTCGTATACTCGTCTGTATTGCGCCGACGTAGTGATTCGTTCTTCGCTAATTCCTGCACCTGCATTACGCCTTCTAGAATCTGCTCCGGGCGGGGAGGACAGCCGGGTACGTACACATCCACCGGAATAATCCGGTCGATACCCTGCAGCACGCTGTACGTGTCAAAAATTCCACCGCTCGTTGCACAGGCTCCAATAGCAATCACCCAGCGTGGCTCTGCCATCTGCAGGTATACCTGCTTAACAATAGGCCCCATCTTCTTGGCAATCGTACCAGCTACAAGCAGCATATCTGCCTGGCGGGGTGAAAAGCTTGGGCGCTCAGAGCCAAACCGCGCTAAGTCATAGTGCGAAGCCATGGTAGACATAAACTCGATGCCGCAGCATGAGGTAGCAAATGGTAATGGCCAAAGCGAATTCGCGCGGGCCAGACCAATCAATTTATCGAATGAAGTAGCCTGAAATCCCGGGCCATCGTAGCTCGCCGGACCTTCAACCATCTTAATGTCAGTTGCCATATAAAACGATGTTGTTGCTTACTAGTACAACGAATAGGGATGCGTTAAAATTCATGTGTCGCCACTATTCCCACTTCAAAACGCCCTTGCGTATGATGTAGTAAAACCCAGCCAGCAACAAACCCATAAACAGAACCATCTCAATAAACCCTGCTACGCCTAGCCCCTTGAAATTAACGGCCCACGGATATAAAAAGATAACTTCTACGTCAAAAAGAACGAACAGAATAGCAATCAGAAAATACTTAATGGAAATGGGGGTTCGGGCATCGCCCTGAACTGGTATACCACATTCAAAGGGGTCGTCTTTTTTTTCACTGTTACGCTTAGGGCCAATGTTGTGCGTAACAAGCATGGTTGTTACAATAAAACCGAGAGCCAGTCCCAACTGGATCAATACGGGCAAATAGTCGGCTGGAACGTAGGTTGCATTCATAAATATAGTTGAGAAAAGATGCTACAAAGGTAACGATAAAACCAATTGAGCTATGAAGTTAAGTTACACCCAAAAGCATCTGACATGTGCTGGATTTCACAAAATTATGCCCTTAGATAAACAGTACTGATTCCCTCCCATAATGGCCTCGTATTATAAACGCTAAAAGCCTCTCCTGGCGGAAAGGCTTTAGCAAAGATAACGGAACAATAGGTGCTACCGGGCGATAAGGACTCGTCGGGATACGTTGAACCCAGCCGAACGTACCCTTAGGATATATTCTCCCTGGGCAAGACCCGAAAGATTAACACTTTTTCGCTCATCAAGCAGGGGAACCTGTTGCGTAAACAGTTGCTGGCCGGTCATTGTAAAAACTTCGACGCTGGCGTTTTGCAGGTTCTCGACCGTTTCGATAAGGAGGGCACCGTCCCGCGATGGATTTGGGTATACGCTCAGTCCACCCAATGACTGATCAAATGTGAAGGCCTTTGGGGCACTGTAGTCTGAGTAACAGGTCAGGCTGTTCCCTCCATTGAGTGAATATGTGGCTTTTGTACGGGCCGTATAATTGCCCGTTACTACAACCTTTACTACGGCTCCCGTCTGCGGTAACAGCTCATTTCCACGTCGCCAGTCGTAGAGATCTGTTTGAGCCCCAGAAGGAGTAGGTAAAATTGCCTGAAGCGAATACGTACCGATTTGTTCAATGGTTGGGGTGGGTACTTTTGGTCGAATGGTCAGGTTAATGGTCGTCGTTTGCGCCGATTTACAGCCATAGACATTAATTGCCTGAGCGGTATAGACACCAGCTTGATTCAGGGATATATTTTTACTAACGACGCCGTTACTCCAATTAGCCGAGCTATTGGCAGATGTGTTAGCTGACAGAGTCAGCGAAGAATCGGCGCAGATTTGTTGCTGTCCATCAGCCGCCCGGTTCGGCTGACTTGCCAGCGAAATCATTGGATTGGCTGGCTGAATTGGACCCTGCACCTCAATGGTAGGCGACAGATACGTGTTGCCTTGGTTATCTTTCAGAATAGCGCGGTAAACCCCTGGGCCATTAATAGTGATTGACTGTGTATTTTGCCCTGAATTCCAGGAATACGATTTATATAAATCAGGCAGTTTAACAGTCAGGGAATTGTTCGATGGTGCGCACGAAACTGTAACCGCAGGTGGTGGCAGCGGAGGTAATGGACGTGAACTGGAAAAGAAAACAGCATTTAGACTCTCAAACCAGGCCTGCCCCAGTTGCTTTAGTCCTTCGCCACCAAAGTGAACATCCCCTTCGTACCGTGGAATTTGAATGTTATCGGTAAAAGGACCGGCAAAAACGTTGTTATTGTACGTATTAATGACATCATTCTGGGCCTGAATAATATCCTGACTAACTCTATTGCTGTTATAGGAGGACCGGGCCAACACCCAGGCCGGATACCGTTGTGTGTCAGATCTGGTTTTGTTGACAATGTATTGCATATCGTTGCTGTAATCCTGCCGGGAGGAGTTCAGGGGATAATTGTCGTTCTCTCCCTGTTGCCACAATACAGCTCTGAGGCCCTGTAATGAGCAGTAATAACGCAGAGCAATGACCAGGTTTGCATAGGGCATGCCGGGTGGAAATGGCTGACTGTTAAACCATTTAAGAGTTGTCATGCCATTCGCACTTTCTTTCCAGTTACGGATAATAGTTCCTTCCCAGGCTGTATTAATAAACAGCACTGGAACCTGGTACTGCTTAGCAATCATATCGCCCAATACACCCCAGCACCAGGCACTTTGACCCCGAGGGCCAATCAACGCTCCCGCACTCAGTTGCTCAAAAGTAGGCGCTGGTGGATCAGATAGTGAGTTAACGTTTGAGTTATCATATGACACGCAGTTAACCCGGTCGTCGGTTGCGCCGACTGCTCCGAA
>JAQBNX010000789.1 GCA_028288385.1 Spirosoma sp. | reverse complement strand
AAGAGCGCGGCCGGCGTGTTCGACGCGATGCTGCTGATGGCCAAGCAGCACCCCACCGCGCGCTCGCTCGACACCGCCGATCTCCGGCAAACGCTCCGCGAGTTGATCGACTTCGTGGCTTTCAGCGAGGTCGTGAACGGCAAGCGGCGCGTGACGCAGATCTGGTTCGACCCGGAGGCCAAGAAAGGCCCGGCCGGCAACACCGCCCTTCAAGCCCTCAAGGATGCAGCCCCATGAAGAAGCTCGCCCCCGCCCTCGTCGCCGCCCTGTTCGTCATCGCCGTTGGCCTTGACCTGGGGAACATCCATTACATGCCCGCCGCCGCCGGCACGGAGCCGAGCATCATCGGAACGCTGATCGGAGGCTCGCCGCTGATCGGCTTCGTGATCCTGTTCTACACCTTCGGCCGCTGGCACGCCGGCTTCCACAAGCGGTTCCGGGCGCGGTGCCGCGAGACGGTGGAGAACGTCCGCGCGGGCCGGCGCTGATGGGCTGGAGGCGCATCCTCGCCGTCACCACGGCCATCGTCGTGCCGGCGACCATCGTCGCAACGCCGGTCGCATCCGTCGCGCTGCTGGCCGACCTGTGGGCGAACAACCTGGTGGACATCGCCAAGGTGCCGCCGATCCATGTCCCGTGGGCGTGGTGGCTCTACGCTTGGCACTTCGGCGGCGACGCCCGGCTCTGGCAGCCCTTGGCGGCGACCGGAGGCGGCGCGCTCGCCGTCATCGGCGGCCTGTTCGGCTACGCCGCGAGGCGACGCAAGAAGCACCGCCGCCTGCAGGCGCACGTGCCCGGCGAAGCCCCGCCGCCGCCGCAGCGTGCCCACAGCCTCGCGCACGGCGATGCGGACTGGATGACGATGGAGCAGGCGCGGCTTTGCTTCCCGGGTGACGATCCTCGATGGGGCTCGATCCCGGTCGGCGAGGCGTACCGACCCGACCAAGACAGGACCACAACCCGCCCTTTTGACGAGGACGACCCGGAGACCTGGGGGCAGGGCGGCAAGGCTCCGCTCCTATCAACCCCGCTGACCAAGGGTGCCATATCCGGCCTGATCATCGGCGGCTCCGGCAGCTACAAGACGATGGGCTTCACGATTTCGGCGCTCTACGGGTGGCTCGGCTCCATCGTGGTTATGGACCCCTCCGGGCAGGTTGGGCCGATGGTGCAGGCGCTGCGGGAGGACCGCGGCCAGACCGTCGCCCTGATCGACTACAAAAGGCCCCACCTGGGGAGCTTCAACGTGCTCGCCTGCATCGACATGAAAGGCGAGGCTCCCGAGGTCCAGATCGACGAGTTCGTGGGCTGGTGCTTTGCCGGCCAGGAGAGCGACAAGCCCAGCAAAGACGACTTCTGGGTGATCTCGGCGAAGGAGCTCTGCGCCTGCCTGCTGTCCGATCTCCTGGCCGACCCGACCCAGGAGCGCAGCCTTGCCGAGTGGCGCCGGCGGATCACGCTACCGGAACCCGAGCTCAAGAAGCATCTGGCCAGCATCTACGGCAACAGCCGGAGCGCCGTCGCGCGGCAGATCGCCGGCACCTACCTCAAGACGCCGGAAAAGACCTTCGGCTCGATCTACAAGGTGGCGACGGCCGAGACGAAGTGGCTTTCCATCCCCGGCTTCGCGCAGCTCCTATCCGGCTCGACTTTCGACCCGCACCAGATCACGCAGGGCAACCTCACGGTCGTCATCCAGGCCGGCGGCGCGATGGCGACAAACCCGGCCGTGGGCCGCGTCATCATCGGCACCTTTGCCGGTATCCTGCGCCGGGCCGAAGGCCGCACGGAAACCCCGGTGCCGTTCATCCTCGATGAGATGGCGCAGCTGGGCTACATGCGCGTGCTCGCCGAGCTCCGCGACCAGGGCCGCAAGTCTGGCGTGGCGCTGTTCCCGATGTGGCAGAGCATCGGCCAGATTGAGCGCGCCTGGGGCAAGGATGGCGTGCGCGACTGGTACGCCTCCGCGGCCTGGCGCATGTATCTGGCGGTGAACGACCCGGCGACGGCCGAGGAAGTCAGCCGCGAAGGCGGCACCTACACCATCCTGGCCCACACCGAAGGCACCAGCCGGAGCCGCCAGGGCGGTTTCGGATCCAGTGCGCCGACCTACGGCGACAACAACAACCTGACGGAGCAGCGGCGCGAGTTGATCTCGCCCTACGAGGTGACCAACCGCGTGCGGGCCGACGAGGCGCTGATCAAGGTTCGAGGCTACCCGCTGCTGCGCTGCGGCCGGCCGCTGTGGTGGCGGCGGGAGGATATGCGGCGCGTCATCCAGCAGGACAGCTACAGGCGGGAGCGCCAGCCGGCCTAGTGCAGCCGCTTCCGCCGTTTCTGCGCCTGGAGCTCGGACCAATCGGCGACGAACCGCTCCCAGGAAATGCCGGGCACCAGCCGGCGCGCGACATCCCACATTTCCTCCCGCGTCAGGTTGAGGGAGGTTTCAACCGCTTCATCGCTCACTAGATATTCCACTCGTTATTCAGGTGCCTCGGCGAGCGACCCGCGACCCGCGCTTACGCGGCCTCATCCCAGCCCGGTTTAGCTTGGCTCGCCGTGCCGCCCCCGCCCGCGCAAGCTCCGGCTTGGTGGGCGGGGTTCCATCATGTCGTCGTCGGCCGGTATCGGCGACTCCATGTCCTGATCGCAGCGGGCGGGGTGGCAGAACCCTTCCTGCCCGCAGCACCCGCCGCCCTCCGCGAGCATCCGACACGCACCCTCCGCGACCGCGCGCACCTTGAAGGCGACAATCTCACTCATCGTCGATGTTCTCCTGCACCGCCTCGCCATCGCCGCAGCGATCCGAGCTATGGGTCACGCGCCAGAATGTCTTGCGATCTTCCTCCGTGGAAGGGGATGGCGAGAACCGGGTGCAATAGCCGGCTTCCTTCCACCACTCGCGCGACAGCCCTTGCCGGTAATCCGGCTTGAGCCCGTCGTCGTCAGGCTGCAGCCAGTGGATGCAATGCCCGCAGGACACCGTTCCTTCCTTGCCATCCTCGATCTCGACGCCGACGCCGCAGCGGTCGACCGGGCGCACCAGGGGCCAGCGAACGAGCTCCCATTCCTCGTTGCCCGGCCCGGAGGCGTGCCGGCGGCATAGCGTGCCCTTGGGCTGGAAGAACGCGCAGCCGGAGCAGGACCGGGGCAGGGGCATGTCAGAGCCCCTTCCCGTTGTCGCGCTGCCTGCGCTGCTCGTTCGCCGCCTGCCGGAGCGCCGCCGTGGTCGCGGCCCGCTGCGCCGCCTCCTGGGCCTGTTGCTTGCCCTGTTCTGCGGCCTTGCCCCGCTGCGCCGTCCGCGCGGCGTCGCGCTGCGCCTGGGTCGTGCGGCCGGCTTCCTTGCTCAGATCCATCTTGAGCCCTTCCTTTGCGAGACGTGTTTCGAGAACCGCCGCCAGGGCTTCCGCCCCATGCAGCGCCTTCCAGTCGTTCCAGTCCGAGCCCTCGTCGGCTTCGCGGAACGTGGGCAGGAGGACGATCCCCCCGACCTCTTTCGCCGCCGCTTCGGCCTTCTCCTTGCCGACGTTCGGCAGCGGCTTTTCCTGCCGCGGCAGATGGTGGTCGTTGTCGGCGGCGAAGATGATCGGCGCGTCGGGAAACTTGGCCCGGAACGCCTGGGCGACGGCCATCAGGTTGCCGGAGTTGAACGCGACGACGGCCGAGAACCCCGTCGCTTCCCGCAGGGTGGCAACGGTGGCGAACCCCTCCCCGATCAGGATCGGTTTGTCCCCCTTCGGTTCCCCAAGGGTGGCGAACATGCCCTCCACCACTCCGTTACCGAGGAACAGCTTCTTGCCGGCGGGGTCGGCCGGGATGCGCTGCACGTTGTGCAGGTAGCCCGCCGCATCGCGCATGGGCACCACCAGGTTGCCCTCGTTGTCGACCCGCATCCCATGCGCGGCCACGCCCTTGCGCTCCAGATAGGGATGCACGCGCGCCGGCTTCGAGCTCTGCCAGATCGCATAGGCCCGCTTGCCGGCCTTGAGCCGCCCGGCCAGCTTTTCGGCCTCCCGCTGGTTCTGCCGGGCTTCCATCGCGCGGCGATCTTCGGCCGTGAGCTTCCCCGGAGCTCGCGAGGCGTTCCACACCTTGTCGTAGCCGGTGACGTAGTTCGTGATCCAGCCGGCCGGCCGACCGTCGAGGTGGCCGCGATACCGCGCCGACTTGTTCGACGCAGCCTTGCCCTCGACGCCGGCCCGGTGCCAGCGGCCATCCATGACGGGTGGCCCTTTGACGATCAGGCCGGCAGTCCGCAGCGCGTCGGCAAATTCGGCCTGGGCTTCATGTGCTTCCATCGGCTTCTCCTTCGCTTTCTTCGGCCGCTGCGCGGGCGGCCGCACGGAACGCTTTGCTGCACGCGCTTGCTTGTCCCGCTCCGCGGCCGTCGTGGGCGCGTGGGCCGGCGGCTGGGCTTGCTTCGGACCCTTGAGCACCAAGGGAGCGCCAGGAGGCGCAGCCGGCGCGGCGGGAGCTCCGGTGTCGGGTGGATCTTCGACGGGCGACGGCGTGGGCCCCGGCTCGTCGGCCGCGGCCTGGGTGCGAAACCAAACGGCCCGCTGAGAGCGCAGCGCGCCTTCGTGGACTTCCGACGCGCCTTCGAGGAAATCCGTCGCCAGGACCTTCTCAGGCTTGCGGGCGAGGTTGCGCCCGATGTTGTCGAGAATGGCGGCGCGCATATCGGCTTCCGACGCCGTAGCAACCCAAGGATCACCGAGCGGACGCCGGCCGCGCACTTCCTCTTTCTCGGCTCCGTGCGAGACGATGAACACGCTGTCTTCGCGGTTGCGCGTGTCGGCCGGGTATGCCTTGAAGCCGTTCACCGCCGCGGAGCCGCCCGGCATAAGCGTGATGTGGTCGGTTAGCGTCGCGCCCTGCCGCGCGTCGATGGTCTGCGCGTGGCCGTAGGACAGCAGCACCCGGCCGGTGTCCTCGTCCTGCAGTGACGCCCAGCGGATTGCACCCACTTGGCCGTCAGCCCGCCGGAGCCGCACCCCTTCCTCGTCGATGCTGACCACATCGGCCGTCGTGCCGTTATCCCCGAAGTAGCCGCGGCTGTAGTCCGAATATCGCGCGTTCGTTCGGCGGAACAGGCGCACGCGATCCCCGACCGCGATCTTGATGTCGCTCGGAACCTGCCGCTGGTCGATGGCGGCGATGT